>JANOTO010000397.1:0-2016 GCA_031416395.1 Rhodoferax sp.
AGCTAAATATGCAATTGATATAAGAGCTAGAGGCCAAATAGATCATAGAACCACTCAAAATCAGGATTTGAGCCTTAAAAATACCCTAATTGGGTATATTCTAGCTGGCGGTGATGATTACGAGCTGGCCTTCACCGCGCCGCGCGCCGCCCGCCTCCAGGTGCAAGCGGCGGCGCTAGATTCTCAAACGCCCGTCACGCGGATCGGTCAAATCGAGTTTGAAGCTGGGCTGCGACTGGTGGATGCAAGCGGCGCGCTGGTTCAAAACCAGTGGCGCTCATTTGATCACTTCGCGTGACGGCGCGGTTCCGGTGGGTGAATCGCGCCCCGCGTTCTGCCTTCATTACGCGGGTAAATTAGTCCCAAGTCACAGTACTGACTTAGTTGTCTAGAAAAATATCGCTATGGTAATTTTTGAAGACTTAGGGGTGGTCGGGGCACGTGCTGTGGGTTTGCTGGCGCTTGGCACTCTTGCCGGTGCCGCGCAAGCCCAGGATCAGGTTCAGGGCGCGATGATTTACATGCAGTTGGCCAATGACAGCCGCTCCTGCATCGCATGCCACGGCCCCGACCCTGGCTTGAACCACAACAACATCCTTCGCGCAGCCGATAGCCCCAGTACGTTGACAAAGGTGCTTAATTCAGTCAGCGCCATGGGCTTTTTGCGCCCTCGGTTCACCGAGGCGGATCGTGCGGATGTCACTGCCTTTCTCGGCAATATCGTGCGCATCAACACCGCTGCTGCGCCGTTGCGCTTATGGCCCGTGACGCTGGAGTTTGGACAGACACCCGTGGGAGCGGTTTCCGCGCGCCAACTGATCCGGCTGGTGAATCCTTCTGCCACCACGGCTTTCGCAGTCTCATCAGTCACGTCAACAGCAATGACGACTCGGCTAACCCACAATTGTCCGGCCAGCTTGCCACCTCTGGCGAGTTGCGAAGTGGGGGTGCAACACCAACCCATCGCGAGCGGCGCACAGCGCGGAGCGATTCTGGTCAACGGACCCGCTCTGACGCAGCCGATGGTTGTCGGTCTGATTGGCTACGGCACCAGCGAACCTGTTAGCCAATTGGACTGGCAATTGCCGTCTCCCTCGATTCGCATGGTCGCAGAAGCTGGCGGGCCGACCATTCGCCGTACGGTGACGTTAGCCAACCCCGGTCCGATGCCTGTGGTGTTGGCGTTGACCAGCATTACCGGTGAGCACGCTAGCCAGTTCAGGGTTGACAGTGGCTGCGCTGTGGGAAGCGTGCTGCAGGCGGGTACGAGTTGTGAGATCACGGTGAGCTTCGCGCCGGGCTTGCTGCCGGAGTCAAAAGCGGTGCTGCAATTGCGCAGCGACCAGGGCAACCCTGATGCAGTGCTGCTTGAAGGTATCTCCACGCCTGTAGCGAAGCCGCCCGCGCCGATAGAAAACATGCTGACGAGTTCAGGCGGCGGCTGCTCGGTGGGCCCACCGGGCGGGCGCACCTCCGATCCACTGCTGTGGCTGATGGTGGCGTTGGCCATCGCGGCAACTTGGGGGCGCCGATCTCGTCGCCCGGGAACAAGTTTTCAAACTGCGCAATCAAGTTCAGCCAGCGGTAGGGCCGATTTCGCAACCGGTGATCGTCAAAGTTAAACCCGTCGAGCTGCTCGACAACGCGTCGGTTGACCATTTCGCTTGAGAGCAGCGTCCCTGTGCAACAACCCATGTGCCTTTATCTTTGACAAAATAAACTCGTGTCAAAGTCTTTCGGCTAGAATCCGTTCCACAAAACTTTGCCATGCCCAAATCCAACCCCTCGCCCGCCGTCGATCTGTTGTTGGACAACCAGCTATGTTTTGCGCTGTACTCCGCATCGCTGGCGATGACCAAAACCTACCGGCCGCTGCTCGCGCCGCTGGGGCTGACTTATCCTCAGTATGTGGTCATGCTGGCTCTGTGGCAGCACAACGAGCTTACCGCCGGCGCTTTGGCGCAGGCCGTCGCGCTGGATGCTGGAACGCTCGTGCCCCTGGTTCGCAAGCTGGTC
>JANOTO010000398.1:0-14460 GCA_031416395.1 Rhodoferax sp.
GGCGAGCCGCCGCCGTGCAGGCTGATCACGCTGTACCAGCCGCCTTGGTAGCCTGCCGTCAAGTCTTCAATGAAACGCGCGGTTTGAATGCGCTGCTCGTAGGGCACATCGGGGTTGGCTCTTAAAACTTCAGAGAGGCGCGCGGCGGTCTCGGGGTTGTGGTCTTCATCCGGGCCGGGCAGGGTGACGATCAGTCCACCGCTCACGTAATGCGCGATGCGGTGCATGTCGTAAATCTTGGTGGCCAAGAGCAGTTTGCCGATGTTGCTGAACACCGGGTCGGGCATAAAGGTTTTGCTGTGTTCGTCCGCCTTGCCGTAGACGCTGGCGGCCACACCGCAGGCGAAGAAACTCTCGGTGATGGTGATGAGTTCCACCATCTGCTCGCGCAAGTGAGTTTCTTTGCCAGGGTCAAAACCGTTCGCTTCACACATCAGAGCCCCCGCACCAATGAGCAGATCACCAAAGCCAGCGCGCGCGCCGATGCAAGTGTGGCGGTGGTGCGTGGCGTAGCTGTAGGTGAGGTGGCCGCTGTGCTCCCAGGTGCCGTTTGAGCCGTCGTAGAACACGGTGTCGTACGGCACGAAGACTTTGTCGAACATGCAAACCGCGGTGCTCTGCCCATATTTGGATGAGAACAAAGCAGCGCCATGCTCCAGCTTTTCGCCGGGGCGCCCAGCGGGGCGGGCGATGATGGTGAGGCCTGGTGCGTCTATGGGCACGGCGCAGCAGACGGCAAAGTCGGCATCCGCCTCGCCCATGTTGCGACACGGCATCACCAGCAGCTCGTGCATGTAGGGCGCGCCGGTGACGATGGCTTTGGTGCCGCTGATCACGATGCCGCGCTGGCCGTTGACCACGGCGTTACGCTCGACCACGTGGACATAGGTATCGACATTGGCCTGCTGGTGGGGCCGTTTGCTGCGGTCACCTTTGGCATCGGTCATGGCCACGCCAAGCGTCAAGTCCTGGGCTTGCACGCGGTGCAGATAATCGGTGAAGCGGGCTGTGTTCTCCGTGCTGCCCTGGGCATCGTCAATGCGGGCTGACACTTGGCCGATGGCGTTCATCGCATCATGCGTGAGGTAGCGCTGGGCGCAGCCGGTTTCCTGGCAAATCAGACGCACAGCCTCCAGCTTGTTCAGCAAATCACCGCTGCTGGTGTTGATGTGCGTCAGGCGATTCACCAACTTGCCGCTGGTGTGCTGCACTGCCGTCATGATCGGCGCGTATTCGGGTTTGTGCGCGTAGTCGTAGGTGAGGGCGATAGCGTTGATGCCCGGCTGGAAGGCGCGTTCATCCATTACGCTGGCGACTTTGCGGCCATCCACAAACACGTTGGGTTGGTAGCGCCGCAGCGATTCGCGAAAGTCTTGGCCAGACATCAAGCTGGCTTGGCGTGTGCTAGAGGCGTTCATGGATTTGTCTCCGAATTCTTCTGAGGGAAACTACACTGTAGCGAACAAATCCACTGAAAGCCTGACATGTTGCTTGATGCCACTGAATCCCAACTGGTGCTGATCGATTACCAGGCCAAACTGATGCCTGCCATTTTTGAGTCTGCTGCTGTTATGGCGAATGCCATTCGATTGGGCCAAATCGCCAAGCTGATGGACGTGCCGATTTGGGGCACCGAGCAAAACCCGTCGCGCTTGGGGCAAAACCTGCCGGAGATTCGCGCGCTCTGCGCCAGGACTTTGAGCAAGATGCATTTCAGCGCGGTGGAAGAGGGTCTAAGCGAGTGGCTGCGTCCTGAATCGAAAGCCCCGGCGGGCAATGCCCGCAGTCTGCCCAAACACCTGCAGAAACCGAAGGAGCCCGAGCGCAGCATGATTGTCATTGCTGGTTGCGAGGCGCATGTCTGCCTGCTGCAAACCGCGCTTGACCTGCTTGAGGACGAGTTCGATGTGTGGGTGGTAACCGACGCCTGTAGCTCCCGCACCGAGCGCAATCGCGACGCGGCATTCGACCGCCTGGCAGGCGCTGGGGCCGAGCTGGTGACGACCGAGATGGTGGCGTTTGAGTGGCTGCGCACGGCGGAGCATGAGGACTTCAAGCCTGTGTTGGGATTCATAAAAGAAAACGGATGAGCGTCAGATGAGTGAAAGTCACGCAGCAATAATCAGGACATCAAAAGCTAAAGGTAGACATCGGTATGACTTCACAAGGCACCTTCGTTGACTTCCACCAACGCTCCATCACGGACCGCGACGCCTTCTGGGCCGAGCAGGCCAAGCTGATTGATTGGCATAAGGAACCCGAGCAGATTTGCGACTACAGCAATCCGCCGTTTGCCAAATGGTACGTGGGCGGCACGACCAATTTATGCCACAACGCAGTCGATCGGCACCTGAAGGATCGGGGCGATCAGGCGGCGCTGATTTATGTGTCCACCGAGACAGGTCATGAGCGCACTTACTCGTTCCGCGAGCTGCATGCCGAGGTGCAACGCATGGCGGCGGTGATCAAAGGCCTGGGCGTACAAAAGGGCGACCGGGTGTTGATCTACATGCCGATGATTGCCGAGGCGGCGTTTGCGATGCTGGCCTGCGCGCGCATTGGGGCGATTCATTGCGTGGTGTTTGGCGGCTTTGCATCCGGCGCATTGGCCTCGCGCATTGAGGATGCATCGCCCAAGCTCATCATCAGCGCAGATGCCGGTTCGCGCTCGGGCAAAGTGGTGGAGTACAAGCCTTTGCTCGACGAAGCCATTCGGCTGTCCGCGCACAAGCCGCAAGCCGTCTTGCTGGTAGACCGACAACTCACGCCCATGAAAATCGTAGCGGGGCGCGACCATCTTTGGGATGCCATGCGGCTCGAGCACTTCGGCGATATCGTCGCGTGCGAGTGGGTCGAAGCCACGCACCCTAGCTATACGCTTTACACCAGCGGCACCACCGGCAAACCCAAAGGCGTGCAGCGCGATACGGGGGGCTACGCCGTCGCTCTGGCCGCGAGCATGAAGTACATCTACTGCGGCAATGCTGGCGAAACCTATTTCTCCACCAGCGACATCGGCTGGGTGGTGGGCCACAGCTACATCGTTTACGGGCCGTTGATTGCGGGTATGGCGACCATCATGTACGAGGGCTTGCCTACCCGACCGGATGGCGGCGTGTGGTGGAGCCTGGTCGAGAAGTACAAGGTGACGGTGATGTTCAGCGCGCCCACGGCGATTCGCGTGTTGAAAAAGCAAGACCCGGCACTGTTGAAAAAATATGACCTGTCGTCGCTTCGTGCGCTGTTCCTAGCCGGTGAGCCACTGGACGAGCCTACCGCCAACTGGATCAGCGAAGGCTTGAACAAGCCGATCATCGACAACTACTGGCAAACTGAAACTGGCTGGCCCGCGCTGTGCGTTTGCCATGGTATTGAGAATACACCCACGCGACTGGGCTCGCCCGGCAAACCGGTCTACGGCTACAACGTGAAGCTGTTGGACGACCAGACGGGTGCCGAGCTGACCGCGCCAAATTCAAAAGGTGTGGTCGTCATCGAAGGCCCACTGCCGCCCGGTGCGATGCAAACCGTATGGTGTGATGATGAACGTTTTGTCAATACCTACTGGAAAAGCGTACCAGGCAAGCTCGTTTACAGCACCTTCGACTGGGGCATTCGCGATGCAGACGGTTACTTCTTCATTCTGGGTCGCACTGATGACGTGATCAACGTTGCGGGCCATCGCCTGGGTACGCGCGAAATCGAGGAAAGCATTGCAGCGCACCCGAACGTCGCCGAGGTCGCTGTGGTCGGCGTGGCCGATGCGCTCAAAGGCCAGGTCGCCATGGCCTTTGCAGTGCTGAAGGATGCGAGTATGGTGGCTGACGATATTGTGCGCATGAAGCTCGAAGGTGAGATCATGAAGCTGGTAGACAGCGACCTTGGTGCTGTTGCCCGCCCGGCCCGCGTGCGCTTCGTCACGCTATTGCCCAAAACCCGCAGTGGCAAGTTGCTGCGCCGCGCCATTCAAGCGGTGTGCGAAGGGCGTGACCCTGGGGATTTGACGACGATGGACGACCCTGCGGCCTTGCAGCAGATCAGGGATTTGCGGGCTTGATGTTGGCATCTTGATCTCGCTGCATAGTTAATAGCAAACTATGCATTTAGTTCGAGAGCTAGAGTTTAAAAAATATACCTATTTGAAGGAGACACTCATGAAACGCAGAGTTGTTCTGGCGAGCCTCGTACTGCTGCCTGCCCTTGCCATCGCACAAGGCGTATTCCCCACGCGCACCATCACGATGATCGTGCCGTTTCCACCGGGTGGGCTGGCTGATTTGGTCGCGCGCCCAGTGGCGGAGGCGATGTCGCGTGAGCTGGGCCAGCCGGTGGTGATTGAGAACAAGGCGGGGGCGGGTGGTGGCATTGGAATGGGATTTGCAGCGAAGTCGAAGGCCGACGGCTACACGGTGCTGCTGGCGCTGTCCAGCTTGACGGTGATTCCCGAGGCGGATGGGCTGTTGGGCCGCGCGCCGCTGTTTGCGCTGGCCGATTTGCGGCCTATCGCGCGGTTCACGGCCGACCCGACTGTCCTGGCCGTTCGCGCTGAGTCGCCATGGAAAACGGCGAAAGAGTTCATTGACGATGCTGCCAAGCGGCCCAGCGCCATCAACTACGGCTCCAGCGGCAACTACGGCACCATGCACGTGCCGATGGAGATATTGGCGCAGGCTGCTGGCGTCAAGCTCACGCACATTCCGTTCACTGGCGCGGCACCGGCTGTGGTGGCGCTGCTGGGTGGGCAGATTGATGCGGTCTCCAGCGGCCCGGCAACCGTGTTGCAGCACGTCAAGGCGGGCAAACTGCGCGTGCTGGCGCACTGGGGTAACACGCGACTGGCAGCGATGCCCGAGGTTCCGAGCTTGAAAGAAGCGGGTTGGAACGCCGAGTACGCGCAGTGGTCAGGCCTGTTCATCCCTTCAGGCACGCCCGAGCCCATGGCGCAACGGCTGCGCACGGCGGCCAGTTTTGCCGCGCAGGATGCAAAGGTGAAAGAGGTAATTCAAAACGCGGGCAGCCCGGTGATGTTTCAAGACGCGGCTGAGTTTGAAAAGTATGTCCAGCAAGATGCCAAGGTGATGGTGGATGTCGTCAAACGTATCGGCAGGTTACAGTGAGTTGATTTTGGAGGCAGCATCATGAAAAGTGCAGAACTGAAATCCGCCTGGGTGGCGGTATTGGGCGTGGTGGCGCTGTCATTCAGCGCTTTGGCGGTGGGGCAGACTTATCCATCCCGCCCGGTCAAAATCATCGTGCCGTTTGCGGCAGGCGGACCAGCGGACAACTTTGCGCGCTTTATGGGGCAACGCCTGGGTGACTCTCTCGGGCAACCGTTTGTGGTGGAGAACCGGCCGGGCGGCGGCTCTGTCATCGGCACCGATGTCGCGGCCAAGGCGGTTCCTGACGGCTACACGCTGCTGCTGATGTCCAATGCGCATACCGTGAACGAAACGCTGCTGACGGGCAAGCCGTTCAACTTGACACGCGATTTTGTCGGCGTTGCGCCAATCAATTCGTCTGACCTGGTGCTGGTAGCTCATCCGTCGGTTAAAGCGGGCAACTTGAAGGAGCTGATCGCCATGGCCAAGGCGGCACCTGGCAAGTTCAATTACGCGTCCAGTGGCCCCGGAACGCCCTATCACATGGCTGGTGAATTGTTCAAAAGTATGGCGGGTGTTTACCTTGTTCACATTCCCTACCGTGGCAGCTCTGGCGCGCGCACCGACATCATCGGTGGCCAGGTGGATATGATGTTTGATGCGGTGACCACCATGACCGAACAAGTCAAGGCGGGCAAGGTCAAAGCCATTGCGACCAGCGGGCCACAGCGCTCGACCGTGTTGCCGGATGTGCCGACGCTGAGCGAGGCTGGCTTGCCCGGTTACGACGCGACAATCTGGGTTGGGCTGATGGCCCCCAAGGGCACACCCAAAGCGGTGGTCGACAAACTGAACGACGCGGTGACCAAGGTCGCCAGCAGTGCCGAGGTCAAAGCGCAGTGGGGCAAACAGGGTGCAGCGCCTATTCTGCTGACCGCCGAGGCGTTCGATAAGTACATCAAAGACGACATCGACAAGTGGGCCAAGGTCATCAAGACCGCGGGCATCAAGGCAGACTGAGCCCGTGAAGCGACCGACCTAACCCATGAGTGAACTCCAACAGCCCGCGAACTCGCTCCACCTCTTGAGCGGCGGCGCAGCACAGGGCTTGGTGACAGCGTTGCGTGCGCGGTTTGAAACGCCACCCGGTTTGACCCTTGCCGCTGAATTTGGGGCTGTTGGCGTCATGGTGGAGCGGCTGCTGGCGGGCCGCCCGTGTGATGTCTTCATCGTGACGCGGGCACTGGTCAACCAGCTCACCGATCTCACCCATTTGCGCGCCGGGTCGTCGCACGATCTGGGTGTGGTGAAAACTGGCATCGCCGTTCAGCACGGCCAGGCATCGCCGCGCGTGGATACCCCCGAGGCGCTGAAAGTCGCTCTGATGGCCGCCAGCGCCATTTACTTTCCTGATCCAGTCAAGGCCACCGCCGGTATTCACTTTATGAGAGTCATGCAAAGTCTGGGTATTGCCCACGAGGTGGCGAGCCGCTTGAAGCCATTTCCGAATGGTGCTACAGCCATGCGTGAAATGGCCGATGCGCGGCTGCCCGGCGCGATCGGCTGCACGCAGGTGACCGAGATTCTCTTTACCCCCGGCGTGAAGCTCGTGTCGGTGCTGCCTACGGAGTTTGAGCTGGCCACTGTTTACACCGCTGCCATTAGCACGAACGCTCAGCGGCCTGATGATGCAATGCGCCTCATCAACCTGCTGGTTAGCGCTGAACATGCCGCGTTAAGAAGAACTTCCGGGTTCGAATAGATCTGCCCCGATCACCCAGTGGCGCAGCCGCTGTTCAATACAGCGACAATAGAAGCCTTTTGCTCAAAACTTCTCAATGGCTCTTATTACGCTGCTTAACGCGCAACTGGCTTTTGGCCACGTTGCATTATTGGATCATGCCGACTTCGCCTTGGAGTCCAACGAACGGGTGGGGTTGATTGGCCGCAATGGGGCGGGCAAGTCGTCGATGTTGCGGATTTTGGGCGGGTTCGAGAAGGCGGATGACGGCACGCTTCAATTGCAGACGGGGCTGCGCATCGCGTTTGTGGCGCAGGAGCCATCGCTGGATCAGGAGGCGACGATTTTTGTGGCGGTAAGTGAGGGGCTCAAGCGCGTCATCGCGCTGCGTGAGCAATACCTGGCGCACGAAGAGGGCGTGGATTTGGACGCGCTACAGTCGGAGATCGAAGCCTACGATGCCTGGAACTGGGAGCAGCGGGTGGACGAGACGCTGCACCGCTTGCACCTGGAGCCGGATGCCATCATCGGTACACTGTCGGGCGGGATGAAGAAGCGTGTGGCGCTAGCGCAGGCGCTGGTGGCCAAGCCGGATGTGATGCTGCTGGATGAGCCGACCAACCATCTGGATCTGGATGCCATCACCTGGTTGGAAGACTTGTTGATTGATTTCAAGGGCAGCGTCGTCACCATCACCCATGACCGCAGCTTTTTGAACCGAGTGGCGACGCGCATTGTGGAGCTGGATCGGGGCAAACTCAACACCTACCCAGGCAACTTCAACCAGTATCAGCTCTTGAAAGAAGAGCAACAGGCACAAGAGGCGGTAATAAACGCGCGGGCCGACAAACTTTTGGCTGCCGAAGAGGTGTGGATTCGCAAGGGCGTGGAAGCACGGCGAACCCGTGCGCAGGGGCGCATCACGCGCTTGGAGCATCTGCGGGATGACCGTGCGGCGCGGCGCGACACGCTGGGCAGCGTCAAGCTCGATGTGGCCAGCGGCGCAGCCAGTGGCAAGATCGTGTCAGAGCTAGAGAACGTGAGCAAATCCTACGATGGCAAAGTCATCGTGTCGGGCTTTACGGGCACCATCCTGAGAGGTGACAAGGTTGGCTTGATCGGCCCCAATGGCGCGGGAAAAACGACCTTACTCAAGCTGATTTTGGGCGAGCTGGCCCCTGACAGTGGCAAAGTTCGCCAAGGCACCAAGATCGAAGTCGCCTATTTTGACCAGATGCGCGACGCGCTGGATTTGGATGCCACGCTCGAAGATTTCATCAGCCCCGGCAGCGAGTGGATTGAGATTGGCAACAGCCGCCAGCATGTAAAGAGCTACCTCGGTGATTTTCTGTTTTCCCCTGCTCGGGCGCGCTCACCCGTGCGAAGTTTGAGCGGTGGCGAGCGCAACCGCCTGCTGTTAGCCCGCCTGTTTGCCCGGCCCGCCAACGTGCTGGTGCTGGACGAGCCGACCAATGACCTGGACATCGACACGCTCGAATTGCTCGAAGACCTGCTGCAAAACTTTGACGGGACGGTGTTCTTGGTGAGTCATGACCGGACGTTTTTGGACAACGTGGTTACCAGCACCCTGGTCGCCGAGGGCGAAGGTTTTTGGCGCGAGTACGAGGGTGGGGTGCAGGATTGGCTGGTGCAATCGGCCCGTGCCAAAGAGATTGCGTCGAAGGCGGCACCGGCTGCGTCCGCTGCGCGATCAGACAAAGGCATCGCCGCGCCTTCCTCGGCTGCTGTGGCCGATGCCGCACCTAAAAAGAAGCTCAGCTTCAAAGAGCAGCGAGAGCTGGAGGGTCTGCCCGCGTTGATGGCCCAACTGGAGGCCGAGCAGGCCAAGACGCGTCAACTGCTGCAAGACGGCAAACTGTACACGCGCGACCCAACCGCCGCGTCGCAGTTGCATGCGCGAGATGTAGCAATTGATGAGGAACTGCTGGCGGCGCTGGAGCGGCAGGAGGCGCTGCAAAACCGGATTTAGTGGGAATTTACGCCCCGGTTCTGTGCCGGTTCAACGCTGACTCGAAGCGCGTAAATGAGGCAGCCAGTATCGCCACCAACGCGTCCACCACGTTCTCTCCCGCACTCAAGCGGGCATGCTGCTGCGAGGTGATTTCTAAAATCTCCATCGCGCCAATGGTGGCGCTGGTGGCCCTAAGCGTGTGTATCTGCATGCGCAGCGCGTGCGCATCGCTCTGTGTCAGAGCCTTGTCAATCGCCTGCACCGCGTCAGGCCACGACTTCACAAACTCGCCGATCACATGTCGCTCCAGCTCGGCGTTTGAGGTTTCAGTGCCGAGCAGGGTTGGAAGCACCGAGGCATCGTAAGGTAGAGCAGGAGCAGTTAGCGTGGGTGGTTTGTCGGTGACCATCGGGGTTCTCGTGGGAGGGACGGGCGTGACATCACGGACGGGGCTGTCGGTGTACTACAGTTTACTCACCCGGCTGTGCTGCGTCCATTGCGGGACAGTAGCGCACAGCAGAGTGGCCAGAACGGGTTTGCTTAAAAAATCGTTCAAGCCCGCAGCCAGGCACGCGACGCGATCTTCATCAGACCAGCAACGCATTCACCCGCTTCACATAGGCTGCCGGGTCGGCCGGCATGCCGCCCTCAGCCAGCAGCGCCTGGTCAAACAGGATGTGGGCCAAGTCGTTGAAGTGCACCGAGCCCTCCAGCTTCTTCACCAGCGCGTGCTCGGCGTTGACTTCCAGCACGGGCTTGACATCGGGCGCGGTTTGGCCGGCCTGCTTGAGCATGCGGGCCATTTGCGTGCTCATGCCGTGGTCTTTCACGACCAGGCAGGCGGGAGAGTCGACCAAGCGGGTGGTGACGCGCACGTCTTCGGCTTTTTCTTTCAGCGCTTCTTTGAGCTTGGCCAAAAGCGGTTTGAAGGTCTCGGCAGCTTCTTCAGCCGCCTTCTTTTCAGCTTCGTCTTGCAGTTTGCCCAGGTCAACTGCGCCTTTGGCCACGCTTTGCAACGGCGTGCCGTCGAAATCGTGAACAAAGTTCAGTGCCCACTCGTCTACCCGATCCGTCATCAGCAGCACCTCGATGCCTTTTTTCTTGAAGACTTCAAGCTGCGGGCTGTTCTTGGCAGCAGCCAGGGTCTCGGCGGTGATGTAGTAAATCGCCTCTTGGCCTTCCTTCACGCGGGCTTTGTAGTCGGCGAATGACACGCTCACCGTGTCCGTCGTGCTGCTGGCAAACCTCAACAGTTTGGCCAGGCGGTCTTTGTTGGCGAAGTCTTCGCCCAGGCCTTCTTTGAGTACGGCACCGAACTCTGTGTAGAACTGCGTGTATTTGCCCGCGCTCTTCTCTGCCTCTGCCTTGTCTTGCGCGGACACGACATCCGTCACGCCATCGGCGGAGGGCTCGGGTAGCTTGTCATGTTTGGCTAAATCCTCCAACATGCCCAGCACGCGCTTGGTACAGCCTTCGCGGATGGCTTTGACATCCCGGCTCTCTTGCAACAGCTCGCGGCTGACGTTCAGCGGCAAATCGGCGGAGTCGACCACGCCTTTGACAAAGCGCAGGTAGGTGGGCAAAAGCGCCTCGGCATCGTCCATGATGAAGACGCGTTTGACATACAGCTTGATGCCGGCCGACTTTTCGCGGTTGTACAAATCCATCGGCGCTTTGCTGGGGATGTAGAGCAACTGCGTGTACTCGGTACTGCCCTCCACGCGGTTGTGGGTGTGCGCCAGCGGCTCAGCAAAGTCGTGACTGATGTTTTTGTAAAACTCGTCGTACTGCTCTTGCGTGATGTCTTTTTTAGCCCGCGTCCAGATGGCGCTGGCCTTATTCACGGTTTCCCACTCGCCGGTCGCGACCATGCCACCCGGCTGGCGGCCGCCGTTTTCGTCTTTGGGGTCGATCAGGTCACCGTCTTTCCACTCTTCCTTTTCCATCAGGATAGGCAGGCTGATGTGGTCAGAGTATTTGTTGATGATGCTCTTGACCTTCCAGGCGCTGGCGTAGTCTTGCGCGTCTTCACGCAAATGCAGGGTAACGCTGGTACCACGCTTCTCGCGGGTGATGGTTTCGACCTCGAATGCGCCGCCGCCGCTGGCTCCACCATCGCTCACCCAACGCACGCCTTCAGCCGCTGGCGTGCCCGCGCGGCGTGATTCGACAGTGATTTTGTCGGCGACGATGAAGCCCGAGTAGAAACCGACGCCGAACTGGCCAATCAGTTGTGAGTCGGCCTTTTGGTCGCCGCTTAGCTTGCTCACAAAGTCTTTAGTGCCGCTTTTGGCGATGGTGCCCAAGTTGTCGATCGCTTCTTGCTGGGTCAAACCAATGCCGTTGTCGGTGATGGTCAGAGTTTTCGCATCTTTGTCGAACGAGACGCGCACCTCCAGGTTGGGTGCGTCTTCATACAGGCCTGTGTTGTTGATCGCCTCGTAGCGCAGCTTGTCGCAGGCATCGGACGCGTTGGAGATCAACTCCCGCAGGAAGATCTCTTTGTTGGAGTACAGCGAGTGCGTGACGAGGTGCAGCAGTTGGGCTACTTCGGCCTGGAAGGAGAGGGTTTGTTTGGTCATGTGATCCGTAAAAACGTTTGCAAAAAGACAACCCTCAATTATGGGTGATATGAACCGAATACAAGGGCTGCGCCGCACTTTGGGGGCGAACTTGGACTTCCAAGCGCATGTCCATGAGAAAATAAACCGCTATCCTGCAACCTCAAAAGCTGCCCGTCCCCACCCGCCATGTCGCTGACGATCACCCAACTGGGTAAATACGAGATCCGCCGAGAGCTGGGCAAGGGGGCTATGGGTGTAGTTTATGAGGGGTTTGATCCGGTCTTGCTGCGCCGGGTTGCGATCAAAACGATTTTGCCCGCGCAGCTTGTCAAGGGCGAGGCAGCCGACATCATGGCTCGGTTTCAGCGCGAGGCGCAAGCGGCCGGGCGGCTGAACCACCCCGGCGTGGTGGCGGTGTATGACTACGGCGAGGCGATTGCGTCTGACGACCAGGTCTGCGTTGTCCAGCCCGGCACCCGTTCAGGGGACGCTGTGGTCGGCCAGCGGATGGCCTTCATTGCGATGGAGTTCGTCGAAGGCCAGGAGCTTCAAGATCACTTTGATGCCAATGAGTGCTACACGGTGTCCGAGTCGGCCCGCATCATGGGCGAGATATTGGATGCGCTGGCGCACTCGCACCGCCAGGGCGTGATTCACCGAGACATCAAGCCCGCCAACCTGATCATGCTGGCTGACGGCCGGGTGAAGATTGCCGACTTTGGCATCGCCCGCACCGAAACTTCGCAGCTCACGCAGGCTGGCACCGTGCTGGGCACCCCGGCGTACATGTCGCCCGAGCAGTTTTTAGGACAGCGCGTGGATGCGCGAAGTGATGTGTTTGCCTGCGGCATCGTCCTGTATCAGTTTTTGACGGGCGAGAAGCCCTTCATTGGCAACCCGACCACCATCATGTACAAGGTACTGCGCGAGGAAGCCTTGCCGCCCCGCGATTTGAACCTGACGCTGCCCGAGGTCTGGAACGTGGTATTGAAAACCGCCATGGCCAAGCACCCCGATGACCGCTACCAAAGCGCCAGCGATTTTGCTGCCGCGATTCGCCATGCGCTGGCGCAGGCACCGGCAAGGCCCGCCAAGGCTCCAACAAACGTGCCAATTGACACTCCCTCACGCATCAGCAGCCACCCCACTTTGCGCGTGGTTGCCATCATCCTGGGGCTGCTGATCGCAGTGGCAACGGTGATTTACCTCGCGACGGATATTCGCTATATTTAGTGTAGCTGTCTACGTATATTATTCGAGAGCTACAGGCCTAAAAATCTTGTATTTAAGCATTTTTTCACTGTTTTAGATTAAAAATTAACTCATAGGTTAATTTTTGGTGCTACGACTGGTTTTGAACCAGTCTTCGATCCAAGCGCCATCAACGCCGACGGCTGCTGCGGATTGCTGTCGGCCAGCAGCGCGTTGATCTCGGAGGTGGGCATGGGTCGGCTGAAGTAATGGCCTTGCAGCGCGTGGCAACCCATTTGCTGGAGGATTTGCGACTGCTCGCGTGTCTCGATGCCTTCAGCCACTACCCGCAGCCCCAAGCCCAAAGCCACCGCCAGTATCGCTTTCACGATGGCCTGGTCTTTTGCATCGCCCGGCAGCCCGGCCACAAAGCTCTGGTCAATCTTCAGGCACGACAGCGGCATGCGCTTCAAATAACTGAGCGACGAGTAGCCGGTGCCAAAGTCATCCAGCGTCACCTGCACGCCCAACGCCTTGAACGCCAAAAGTGTCTGCTGCGTGGTCGCCGTGTCCTGCATGACTACTCCCTCGGTCAGCTCCAGCTCTAACAGTGCGGGGGCGAGGCCCGAGGTGTTGAGCGAGTCCATCACGCGCTGAACGAGGTGTAAGTCTTTGAACTGGGCGGGTGACAGGTTAACCGCCACACGCACTGGATAGCCCGCCTGCTGCCAGCGGGCAGCATCGGCGCAGGCGGTGGCCAACACCCACTGGCCGATGGGAATGATCAGGCCTGACTGTTCGGCGGCGGCGATGAATTCACCGGGTGCCACCATGCCGCGCACCGGGTGCTGCCAGCGAATCAGCGCCTCCACGCCGCAAATCCGGCCACTCTGGGCATCAAACTGTGGCTGGTAATGCAGGTTGAGTTCACCATGCTCCAGCGCTGCACGCATCTCGCGCTCCAGTGCCATGCGCCTGATCACCTGCTCGGTCAGCGATGCGTTGTAGAAGCGGTAGTTGTCCCGACCGGACTCCTTGGCGTGGTACATCGCGGTGTCAGCATGCTTGAGCAGTGTCAGCGCATCGTCACCATCATCGCGGAAAACGGCAATGCCGATGGATGTACTCAAATTGATTTCCCGGCCCAGCAGCGTGAACGGGCGGCGGATCATCTCCAGAATGCGCCGCGCGACGACGTGCGCGTCTTCAGCGCAGGTGATGTCCACAATCAGCGCGGTGAACTCATCACCGCCCAGGCGGGCGATCTCCACGTCAGCCAGTGCGGGCTGGTCTTGGCGGGCCACCAGGTCGCTCGGACGCACACCTTCGCGCAGCCGGTCTGCGGCCCATTTCAAAGCCTGGTCGCCGGCTTCATGGCCCAGCGTGTCATTGATGTTCTTGAAGCCATCCAGATCCATGAACAGCACGGCAAAACTGCTGCCATTGCGCTCGGCACGGCGGGTTTCGCGCGCCACCCGGCTCAAAAACGACTGACGGTTGGGCAGGCCGGTGAGGCTGTCAAACATCGCCAGTTGTGTGATTTTCTTCTCGGCATCCTTGCGCTCGGTGATGTCGCGCGAGAGGATGATGAAATTCGGGGTCTCGCCCTGCACCGCTTCTATGCGCACGATGGACAGCTCAAACCAGAAGCTGCCATGATCCAGCTTCAGCTCATACTGCTGGCCGGTTGAAGTACCCGTCTCCTTGGCGGTTTGCAAAGCCGCCATAATGACGCGGCTGGCTTGCGGGGGCAGCACCTCGGCGATGGTTCTGCCGATGTTGTGCTCAACCGGTTCGACCAGCAAGTCGGTGCGCGAGGAGTGAAACGCGATTTGCAGCCCGTCACCATCCACCTCAAGCAGCAAATCGGGCAGAGCCCGCAGAATGGCCGCA
>JANOTO010000399.1:0-10214 GCA_031416395.1 Rhodoferax sp.
TGTTTTGACTGCTTCCGTTGGCTTGGCGCTTTCGGGCGGCTTGTTCGCGGCTGCACCCACCGTTTCGACGCAAGACTTCGTCGACAAGATCGATTCGCCGTGGGATATGGCGTTCATGAAGGACGGCACCATGTTCTTCACGGAGAAGTGCAAGGGACTTTCCGTTCGAACGGCATCAGGTGCCATCAACAAGCTGCATGGCGTTGGCACTACCACCGGCTATAGCTCGGCAAGTGCCGATCTGTTTTGCGATGGGCAGGCCGGCATGATGGGTGTCGCGATCGACCCGCAGTTCGCCACCAACCGCTTCATTTATGCGTACTCCAGCTCCAACCTCGGCGGCAAGCAGGCCAACCGAGTGATGCGCTTCAAGCTCAATGACGCGATGACGGCCGTGTCAGACCGCACCGACATCGTGGGCGACATTGGATACAAGCCCAAGGCCACCAAGCACCCCTTCGGCGGCCCCGGCGCACACAACGGCGGTCGCATCCGGTTCAGCCCTGCCGATGGCTTTCTCTATGTGACAACGGGCGACAACCACCTGGGCATCGGGCCGCAAGACCCGAAGTACATAGGCGGCAAGGTGCTGCGCGTCGACCGGGATGGCAAGGCTGCCCCGGACAACAAGCCACCGTCCGGCTTCGACCCGCGCGTCTACACCTACGGCCACCGCAACCCGCAGGGCATCGCGTTCCGCCCCGGCGACAACCGCCCATTCACGGCCGAAAACGGCCCGTGGCACAGCGACGAAGTCACTGCGCTCAGCAACGGCGGCAATGCCGGCTGGGATCCGCGCCCTAACGTGGGAGGCCGCAAGGACTGCCCGGACGACTACTGCGGCTACTCGCCCAACCAGATGGGTGCCCTGGATCCCAAGAAGCGCGCTGCTTTCATGCCCATGACCGATCTCAAGACTTATCCCAAAGCGATGAAGCCGGCGTGGAACAACAAGGGGTTGTCGCAGGGGATGTTCTGCAACACGTTCCTGTCGGGTGCGCAGTGGAAGGACTGGAACGGCCAGATGGTGGTTGGCTACGCCGGTATCGGCATTCACGGCACTCCCGCTGGCAATCGCCTCGATCTGCTGAAGATCAGTGCCGACGGATTGTCCGCAACGAAGACCGACTTCCCGTGGCCAACGGTCGCCGGACGGTTCCGTGCCTGTGAAATGGGCTCGGACGGCAATCTGTATATCGCACTCGAGGATCAAGGCAAGATCATCCGTGTGAAGCCGGAATAACCACATTGTGCAAACGTGCTGTCTTCTCGGAGCGAGGGCAGCGCGTTTTTTCGTTTATTGCACGAAGAAGGAGACATCGTTGCGACTCACAATTCAATGGCTAGCCGTCATCGGCCTGCTGGGCGGAGTAGAGTCGGTGCATGCCGATCAAGACCTCGCCATGAAAAAAAACTGTACCGCCTGTCATTACGTTGACAAGCGCAAGTACGGCCCGAGTTTTCAGCAGGTTGCAGTCAAATACGCCGATCAGAAGAACGCAGTTGCGGTGCTCGCCAAGAAGATCAGGCGTGGTGGCACTGGCGTTTGGGGCCAGGACGTGATGCCCCCGCAACCGCAAGTGTCGGCTGCCGAGGCACGCGCACTGGCAACGTACGTGCTGTCCGTGAAGTGATCGTTTCGCTTCTGGGAGACCTGCCAGTACCACGGTCGGGCGCAACAGGCATCGTGAGAACCTCGGAGCGACGATGAGTGCGGTGTTCAAGACGTTGCTGGTTATCGCCTGTGTCGCCACCACCCAGCACGGCTATTGCCAGAGCTTCTACTATGTCGAACCCGGCATCGCGTCGTGTCCAAAGGCTCCGGTGCCTGGCACCGCCGCGCCGAAAGCTGTAGCACTCGGCGTTTCTGTGCCTGGCAGCATCCGTGCGTCGTGTGGGTTCGACCACGGGTCGTATACGGTGACATTGAACTCAACCGACTCCAGCGCGACTTTCTCTCCCAAGACCTTCCTAATCAACTTCGGCCGCATTGTTGGGAACGGTGTCTTTGCCGTCACGTTCTCAACGGCTGGCGTTCAGAGTGTCTCTACGACCATCACTTCGAATATGGGCAGCCCCGCAGTACGGGGCCACTTTGCGAGTCCAGCCAACGAATTCAATGTCGTGAGTCCTTGATCGGTCGGCTCAGTTTCATCTGGAACACGCGTTCCGCCGATGCTAGCGTGCCACTGCGCGATGTAAAGGGCGAGACTCAAATCAGACGGCTACACGTGTAGAACTGCTCGAAGAGGGTTTGCGGACCCAGATTCCGGTACGATGGCCGCATGTGCAGCCACTACCAAGGCATCAAAGAACGTGAGCGCTACTTCCGGCAGTTCCGGGTCATGCCGCCGATTGACAATGCAAGGTATGACGTCTGGCCCTGCTACGCATCCACCTTCATCCGCCGGCCGCGTGAGGCGGATGCCGGTGATGAGGCGGTGCCCGCGCGTGAAGCCATGTCAGGCCTGTTCGGTCTGATTCCCCACTGGGCGACCGATTCCACCATGGGTCGGCGCACGTACAACGCTCGAAGTGAAACGGCGGCGGCTAAGCCCAGTTTTCGCGATGCCTGGAAAAATGGCCAGCACTGCATCATTCCTGCTGACGCGATCTTCGAGCCAGACTGGCGCCCGGGCAAAGCGATCCCCACGCGCATTGGTCGTGTCGATGGCGAGCCCATGGGTATCGCAGGGCTTTGGTCGGCGTGGGACTCCCCAAAAGGGCAGGTATACAGTTTCACCATGCTCACCATCAACGCTGACCAACATCCTTTAATGCGCCAGTTTCACAAACCCGCCGACGAAAAACGCATGGTGGTCATCCTGCCACAAAACAGCTACGACGATTGGCTGCAAGCGAGCCCCGAAAAGAGTCTGGAATTCATGCGCCCGTTTCCTGCCGACAAATTGCAGGCTGACGCAGAGACTCCTGCGCAAGGCTCTTTGCTAGCCTGAACCCATCACTTTCGAATCAACCATGGCTCAACCCAAAAATAACCAAGACAGCGCAGACCGTTCTGCGTTGCTCGTTGGCGCAACCGGCTTGGTCGGTGGCGAACTTTTGAAATTACTGCTGCACGACCCGCGCTACAGCCGCGTGCATACCGCGGGCAGGCGCGCTCCTGCGATCAAGCATCCCAAGTTGACGGCGCATGTGGTCGACGTGGCCAATCCGCGCCAACTGGCAGCGGTGCCGCAAGTTGACGATGTCTATTGCGCACTGGGTACCACCATCAAGGTGGCAGGCAGTCAAGCGGCGTTCAAAGCGATTGATCTGGAAGCCGTGGTGGCTGTTGCCAAAGCCGCCCGTCAAGTGAACAAAGCTGTGCGCCTCGGCGTCGTTAGTGCAATGGGTGCCGACCCAAAATCAAGCGTGTTTTACAACCGCATCAAAGGGGAGATGGAAGCGGCGATCACGCACTTGGGTTATACGAGCGTCAGCATCGCGCGCCCGAGCATGTTGGCAGGCGACCGCGATTCGCTCAAGCAAGCCTCGCGCCCCGGCGAGCAAATCGGCTTGAAGCTGATGGCTGCGGTCAATTTTCTGATTCCTGCGAACTACAAGGCCATCGCAGCGGTTGACGTGGCGCAGGGACTGCACCGCATGGTGACCGAAGGCCACGCGGGGGCGCGCATCGCGATGTCGGGCGAGTTGAGTGAGTTGGCGAGTGGGGCGGCTTAGCCCGCCCTGACAGGCCAGATGCGTCGGTCAAATGCGCGGCTTAAAGATTACCTGTTGATCGCATGGCCTCCAATCGCAGTGAAATTGACTGGTCCAACATGCTGAGTTGGCGCATGAGGGCGACTTTCTCCACGGGGCTGGCGACCGAATCTATCTGCTTCTTGAGCGCTGCCCTTTGGTGAAACAGGTCCACTTCCGGCGGCACGAATCCAGAATCTTTGAGGATCTTGAACGGCATTCGAAACTCAATGGGAGTGGCCTCCCAACCGGGGTCGTTGTCGACCGGTTTGCCGAACCCTCGGATGGTTTGCAGCTCGCCTTTGGCCAGTGCTTCCTGAAGGTGCTGCGCTATCAGTTCGTCTTGTGTGGACATTGATACCTCCTGTTTTGAATTTTCCAGGGGGAAGGACACAAGCACACACCTTGCCCTACACCCCATTACCCACCCTCCCATATTAATAAACGCTTGATCAACTTGCTTGATCTGCTTAAACCATTTGCACCACTGACGAAGACCCAATAATACAAACATGCAGATTACCGACCTGTTCAATCACCCGCAACTCATCGAAGCGGTTGCAAAGATGATCTACAACGAGTTCTGGATCGATGTTGAAGATGGCATGAGCTTGGGCGATCTCATTGCGCATTTGAAAACAGCCACAGGGCCGCAGCAAATGCCTCTCTCACTCATCGCGCTTGTCGATGGTCAACTGGCTGGCACCATTAACCTGATCGAAAACGACGATGAAAATCGTGCTCACCTGCGCCCCTGGCTGGCAGCAATGGTGGTTCGTGCGGATTTGCGTGGGCGGGGTATTGGCTCTGCGTTGGTCAAAGCTCTGCTTGTGGATGCGCGGTTGATGGGCATTCCCACCGTCTACTTTGGCACGGACGGGCCGGGCTTTTATGAGCGCTTGGGTGCCGTCAAGCACGAGCATGTTCGCGACGATTTCGCCATCATGAAGTTTGAACTGGCAAGCTGACACCAGCCAAGTCGCCTTCTCTGTAGCGACTCACCGTGTTAGCTTCAAAACATCACAGATCTCCAAAAATTCCACTTAAAACCATAGCATTCCAGCGCGAAGTAAATCCGTTCGTTAAACACAACCCCTTCCACAAAAGGAAATTCCATGACCACGAAAAACACCGTTAACTTGCACCGCGTCATCGCAGCAAAACCAGAAAAAATCTACCGCGCTTTTCTCGACTCCGATGCCATGGCGAGATGGCTGCCGCCCAATGGCTTCACCGGCAAGGTGCACCACATGGATGCAAAGGTCGGTGGCACTTTCAAGATGTCGTTTACCAACTTCACGACGGGCACTCCGATTTCATTTGGCGGCGAATACCTCGAACTGGTACCGAATGAGCGCCTGCGCTACACCGACGTGTTTGACGACCCCAATTTGCCGGGAGTCATGACGGTGACGGTCAACCTGAAAAAGGTCTCCGTCGGCACCGAGCTCACCATCGAGCAGGCTGGGATACCCGATGTCATTCCACTGGAAGCCTGCTATTTGGGCTGGCAGGAATCGCTACAGAACCTGGCGCGGCTGGTGGAGCCGGAGATCTCCAACTAATTGAAATGTCCTATTTAATTCACAAGGAGTTACACCATGAAAGTTACGGTTGAAACGATTGTCAAAGCACACATTGCCAAAGTGTGGCGCGCTTACACGACGCCCGAAGATATCAAGCAATGGAATACAGCGTCTGACGATTGGCACACTACACAATCTGCAGTCGATCTGCGCGAGGGTGGCGCCTTCTCATCACGCATGGAAGCCAAAGACGGCAGCTTCGGCTTTGACTTTGCTGGTACCTACACCAACATAGTGCCCCAAAATTTGATCGAGTATTCCTTCGGAGACCGCACCGGTACCGTCGAATTTGTGAATGGCGAGCAGGGTGTCACTGTGCGCTCTACCTTCGATGCTGAAACAGAAAACTCCATCGAACAGCAGCGACAGGGTTGGCAAGCTATTCTGAACAATTTTGCAAAACATGTCGAAGCAAAACAATAATCTGTTGCGACGAGTGACTAAAGGTTTCGCTGCACTGTTTACTTGATTCGAATTTTTTTCAGGAGAGAGTCATGGATTACGTTGATGGATTTGTCTGCGCTGTGCCGATGGCCAACAAGCAGAAATACGTTGAGCATGCGACCAAGGCCGCTGCGGTGTTCAAAGAGCACGGCGCCTTGCGTGTCGTCGAATGCTGGGGCGACGATGTGCCCGATGGCAAAGTCACCTCCTTTCCGATGGCGGTCAAAAAGACTGACGACGAGACGGTGGTCTTTTCGTGGGTGGTCTGGTCTTCCCGCGAGGCGCGCGACGCAGGCTGGAAAAAAGTGATGGAAGATCCGCGCATGCAACCGGAAGCCAACCCCATGCCGCTCGATGGCAAGCGGCTCATCTATGGCGGCTTTCAAATCATCATGGAGAAGTGACATGACCATCCCCGCAACAAATCCCGCCAAGAACACCATCTGTCTGTGGTACGACCGCGATGCCGAAGAAGCTGCGCAGTTTTATGCCTCGGTCTTTCCTGACTCCGTGGTCAAAGCCGTGCACCGCGCGCCGGGGGACTATCCAGCGGGCAAACAAGGCGATGTCTTGACAGTTGAATTCACGGTACTAGGCATCCCGTGCTTGGGCCTCAACGGTGGGTCGGCGTTCAAACACAGCGAGGCGTTCTCGTTTCAGGTGGCCACTGTCGATCAAGCGGAAACGGATAAATACTGGAATGCCATTGTCAACCACGGCGGGCAGGCGAGTGAGTGCGGTTGGTGCAAGGACAAATGGGGACTGTCATGGCAAATCACGCCGATTGCATTGGTGCAAGCCATCGCAGATCCAGATCCCGCAGCGGCCAAACGCGCATTCGACGCGATGATGCAGATGGGGAAAATCGATGTCGCCGCCATCGAAGCGGCACGGCGCGGTTAAGGGCTTGGGTCGAGAACACTTGTCGTTGGCGGGATCAGGCCGACGGCGCACTCAGCGCAGCGGGTGTCCCCCGCGCGGCCTCGGGCCGACACTCCTCCCTGACCCCGCTGCTGAGTGCACCATCGACCTGATCCTGATACAGCTGTAAGAACATGCCGCTACTATTATCGCAGCATCAAGTACAAATAATACGAGAGCTACAGGCGTATTTTATTCAAATTTTGGGGGAAATCACTGTTTCGAGTCCAAATAAACCCAATTTGGGTATATTAAACATTCGATGAATGCTTCATTCCGAACACGTCACGCTATCTCCAACGCCCCACGCTTGATTTGATCCCGCTCCAGCGACTCAAACAGCGCCTTGAAATTACCTTCGCCAAAGCCCTCATCACCTTTGCGCTGGATGAATTCGAAGAAAACTGGGCCGAGCTGGGTCTGAGAGAAGATTTGCAGCAGCAGACGCGGCGTGCCACTTTCGGTTGAGCCGTCCATCAAAATGCCGCGCGTTTGCAGCTCAGCCACCGGCTGGCCGTGGCCAGGCAGGCGACCCTCCAGCATGTCGTAATAGCTGTCGCTCGGCGCGCTCATCAACGGCACGCCTGCAAGCGCCAGGCTGTCCACTGTCGCCAGCAGGTCATCACAAATCAGCGCGATATGCTGAATGCCCTCGCCGTTGAACTTCATCAAATACTCTTCAATCTGCCCGCCGCCCTGGCGTGACTCTTCATTGAGCGGGATGCGAATTTTTCCGTCGGGCGCGGTCAGCGCTTTGGAGGTCAGCCCGGTGTATTCGCCCTTGATGTCGAAGAAGCGAATCTCGCGGAAGTTAAAGAGCTTGGTGTAGTAGTCGGCCCAGAACGCCATGCGGCCCCGGTAGACGTTGTGGGTCAAATGGTCGATAAGTTTCAGGCCGTGGCCCACAGGGTGGCGATCAACGCCTTCGACGAACAAAAAGTCAATGTCGTAGATCGATTTGCCATCTTCAAATCGATCAATCAAATACAGCGGCGCTCCGCCAATGCCTTTGATGGCGGGCAAGTTCAGCTCCATCGGGCCGGTCTTGATTTCAACCGGCTGCGCGCCAAGTTCGAGCGCACGTGCAAAGGCGTGGTGCGAGTCCTTCACGCGAAACGCCATGGCGCAGGCGCAAGGGCCGTGCTCTGCCGCGAAATAGCCCGCCAGGCTTTTCGGTTCGCGGTTGACGATGAAGTTGACATCGCCCTGGCGGTACAACACCACGTCTTTGCTGCGGTGCTTGGCCACCAGGGTGAAGCCCATGCGCTCGAAGATCGGCTCTAGCAAGCCTGCCTGGGGCGAGGCAAATTCCACAAACTCAAACCCCATCAGGCCCATGGGGTTGTCAAACAGATCAGCCATCACGTCACTCCTGTCGGTAGATGAGCGCGACTTTACGCCATCGAGCAATCCGTCACGCTTTTCAGTGCTTTGTACGCCGCCCGTTCAAATGCTTCATAGGTGGCCGCATAGCACGGCTCAAGGAAGGGAAGCGACTGCGTCATCAGGATGCCCGCAAGATCGGACTTGGGGTCAAACCAATAGCGGCTGTTGAGCACGCCCGCCCAACCTTGGGAACCCGCGCGGCGCATGATGCCCTTAGATATCACCAAATCCTAGGTTCGACGTGACGACACCAGTATCCCGCCAACGATCAGTGCGAATGCGACGACGTGAAAACCTTGCGGCAACTCACCCAGAAATGCGGCCGACAGCAGCGCCGCAAACAGCGGTGTCAGATTTGAAAAAAAACCTGCTACGGCGGGTCCGGCGCGCTGGATTCCCATGCCCCAGCAGCGGTAGGCCAAAATGGCTGGGCCCACGGCAACGTACAGCAGCGTCAGCGCTAGCGGCCAGCCCCAGCTGATCTGTGCCTGCGTCAGCGCCCACTCGCCGCTTGCGAATGCACTCGACCAGCCCAGACCAAAGACCACTTGGGCCATCAAAAACCAGGCCCAATCGTTACGAATCACAGGCGGATCCACGGGAAGACTCAACAACCAGCTGTACCAGGCCCACGCGGCCGTGGCCAGCAGCACATACAGGTCGCCCGCGACCAGTTTGAACTGCATCAGCAGATCCCACTGCCCGCGGCATAGAACCAGCACCACACCGGCGATTGACAGCACTGCGCCGACAACCTGCCGCGCCGAGATCGACTGCCGGAAAAACAGTTTTCCCATGCCCAACATGAAGATGGGTGTGCTCGAAGCCACCAGCGTCACGTTCAGCGGCGTCGACGTTTTGAGCGCCAGGTATTGGAGTGCGTTGTAGCAACCCACGCCCAAAAGACCCAGAAGCGCGTAACGCCGCCAATTCGGCCACAGCGGGCTGGCTGGCTTGAGCACACCATATGCGAATGGCAAAAGCAGGAAAAAGGCCACCACCCAGCGAAGAAAATTCAGTGTGATGGGTGGCACCAGGTCGGTCACCATGCGGCCCACAACGGCGTTGCCAGCCCAAAGTAGCGGTGGAATCACCAACAGGGCTGCGGTGGTGGGCGTGAGGCGCTGATTCATGGGTTGACTGTAACTTGGCGCTGCGTCGCAGGTGACAGCGTCGCCTGAAATACACGTTGCAGGACATTAGAATTCGGTAGCAGATCAGTCCCGATGCGACGCCTTGCAGCCCTCGCAGTTTCAGCCACCCAACAGGAAACACACCATGTCCAAAGCCATCCGCATAGACCGCAACGGCGGCCCCGAAGAAATGAAGCTCGTTGATGTCACCGTCGGCGAGCCCGGCCCGGGCGAGATTCGCATCCGCCACAAGGCAGTGGGGCTGAACTTCATTGACGTTTACCAGCGATCGGGCTTGTATACCTTGCCGATGCCATTGCAGTTGGGCATGGAGGGCGCGGGCGTGGTGGAGGCCGTGGGCGATGGGGTGACGCATCTGAAAGTGGGCGACCGCGCGGCCTACGCCAGCAACCCACCGGGCAGCTACAGCGAGGTGCGCGTGATGCCCGCCAAGTGCGTGTGCAAGCTGCCCGATGCGATCTCGTTTGAGACGGGTGCTGCGATGATGCTCAAAGGCTTGACGGCGCAGTACCTCCTCAAGCGCACCCTGCCCCAGGGCGGCTTGAAGGCGGGTGACTTTGTGCTGTTTCACGCGGCGGCGGGCGGCGTGGGCTTGATCGCCTGCCAGTGGGCGAAAGCGCTGGGCTTGCAGTTGATTGGCACGGCAGGCTCTGATGCCAAATGCGCGCTCGCCAAAGAGCACGGTGCTGCGCATGTCATCAACTACGCGACGCAAGACTTTGCGGCGCGCGTGAAAGAGATTACAGGTGGCAAGGGTGTGAAGGTGGTCTACGACTCGGTCGGCAAAGACACGTGGGACAAGTCACTGGATTGCTTGCAGCCGTTTGGCTTGATGGCGAGCTTCGGCAACGCGTCCGGCCCCGCGCCCGCGTTCGCGCCCGGCGTACTCGGCGCAAAAGGCTCTCTGTACGTGACTCGCCAAACGTTGTTTACGCATATCGCCACACGGGAAACAACGCAGATCATGGCCGACGACTTGTTCGCCGCTGTGACCAGTGGTGCCGTGAAGATTCGTATCGAC
>JANOTO010000400.1:0-10658 GCA_031416395.1 Rhodoferax sp.
AACTGGTTATCGTGCCAGTGGTGCAGGCGCAGTTCAATGTGGTCAGTGAGTTCCCGGCTTCTCAGCGCGGCGAGGGTGGGTATGGGTCGACTGGCAAGGTGTAGGTTGATATTAATATAGTAGCAAATAATCCAATTAATCAGAGAGCTAGAGGCCTATTTTTTATATAATTTGTAGAATTTTGCTATTTTTGGGAATAAATTAACTCGTAGGTTAATTATCATCCGAATTCACGCTGGTCATGAATCTCTACAATCGGGTAGAAAGCCGCTCTCCAAAACCCCTCTTTCAACGAGACAAACATGCACAACTTCACCCAGTTTTACATCGACGGCGCTTGGGTTCAACCGCTGAAGTCCACTCCGATGCAGGTCATCAACCCCGCCACCGAGCAGGTGGTCGGTACGATCAGCATCGGCACCGCGCTGGACGTTGACCGCGCCGTGAAAGCTGCGCGCAAAGCCTTTGCCAAACAGTCTGTCATGCCAGTGGCGCAGCGCCAGGAGCTGCTCCAATCGATCATCGCCATCTACAAGCGCCGTATGGACGACGTGGCTATGGCGATCTCGCAGGAGATGGGCGCGCCACTGGAAAAGCTGGCCAAACGTGCACAGGCTCCGGCGGGCTTGGGGCACTTCATCGTCGCCTCCAAAGTCCTGGCCGAATTCGAGTTTGAACGCACGCAGAAAACCACGCGTATCGTTCGGGAGCCGGTGGGCGTGTGCGCGCTCATCACGCCATGGAATTGGCCGATGAACCAGATGACCTGCAAGATCGCCCCGGCGCTCGCAACTGGCTGCACGATGGTCCTGAAGCCCAGCGAACTCGCGCCGCTTAGCGCTCACATCCTGGCTGAAATCCTGCACGAGGCGGGCGTGCCCGCGGGTGTGTTCAACCTGGTCGATGGCGATGGCCCCGGCGTGGGTGCGGCGCTGAGTAGCCACCCCGAGGTGGACATGGTGTCGTTCACCGGCTCCACCCGCGCGGGCATTGCGGTGCAAATCGCCGCAGCGCAGACCATCAAAAAAGTCGCGTTGGAGTTAGGTGGCAAGTCCGCCAACATCATCACTGACGATGCTGATTTGGCCGCTGCCGTCAAGCACGGCGTGATGAGCATGATGAACAACACCGGCCAAAGCTGCAACGCGCCCAGCCGCATGCTGGTGCCGGCGTCAAAGCTCGCCGAGGCCGAGGCGATTGCCGCTGCCACAGTTCAAAAAATCAAGGTGGGAGACCCAGCGAATGCCGAGACCAGCATGGGCCCCGTCGCCAACAGTGCGCAGTTTGGCCGTGTGCAGGCGATGATCGAGCGCGGCGTGGCCGAAGGCGCCAAAGTGGTTGCGGGAGGTCCAGGCCTGCCCGATGGCATCACGTCGGGCTACTTCATCAAGCCCACCGTCTTCAGCAACGTCACCAACCAGATGGACATCGCCCGCCAGGAGATTTTTGGCCCCGTGCTGGTGATGATCCCCTACAGCGGCGGCATCGATGAAGCCGTCGCCATCGCCAATGACACGCCCTACGGCCTCTCCGGCTACGTCTACGCCGCCACGCCTGCAGCGGCCGGCATCATCGCGGCGCGCCTGCGCACGGGCAACGTCCACTTGAACGGTGCCGGTGGCGACAACGCGGCACCATTCGGCGGCTACAAGCAATCTGGCAATGGTCGCGAGTGGGGCGCTTTGGGTTTTGAGGAGTTCTTGGAGACCAAAGCGGTGTTCAATCCGCCGGTGCCTGTCGCGGCTTGACGGGTTGATGTCGGCGCAGTTGCAAAGGTTGAGATATTTCAAGCAGGATGACGGTTGAGCCGGACTTCCAACGGATGGCCGTACAAGACGCAGAGTAATGAACTGCCCCGCTCAATCATCATAGTGTCCGCGACAAGCAATCACGTCAAAATCCGCGTCATCCACCGCGTAAACCAGACGGTGCGTGTCGTCAATTCGCCGCGACCAGTAGCCTGCCAGGTTGCCCAAGAGCGGCTCTGGCTTACCAATGCCAGCGAAGGGCTGGCGCCTTGCTGCTTCGATCAACAGGTTGATGCGCTTTAGCGTCTTTTTGTCCTGCCCTTGCCAATAAACGTAGTCTGCCCAAGCAGCAGGGGTGAAGCGGATCGAGCGCGTCACAGCTTAATCGCCGTAATCACACCTTCACCAATTCGCGCCGCACCGCTTTGCCCGCCTTATGCTGCGCAATCGACTTGGCCAGATACGCCGCATTAGCCGGGGTTGAGAGCAGGTGCATGGTCTCCATGATGCTCTGGTAGTGGTCAAACGACATCACCACCGCATCTGCCCCATCACGTCGGCTGATCACCGTCACGTCGGCATCGTCATGCACCGCGTCGAGGACGGATTTCAACGAGCTGCGGGCTTCGGAATAGGTGATGATTCGCATGGCGGTGTTCTCGTGGAGGGCTGGACTTGTACTGAAATTGGTGCAAGTATAGCCTGTCACTCACACCTCAATAACTCAACCTCTCAGGCCGAATCTCCTGCAAGATCGTTGTGGCGATCTCTTCGATGGATTTGGTGGTGGTGGACAGCCAGCGGATGCCGGCGCGGCGCATCATAGTTTCGGCTTCGGCCACTTCCATGCGGCAGTTTTCAAGTGAGGCGTATTTGGAGTTGGGGCGGCGCTCGTTGCGGATTTCGCTCAGGCGCTCGGGCAGGATGGTCAGGCCGAAGATTTTGGCTTTGTGCGGCACCAGGGCAGGCGGCAGGTGCTGGCGCTCGAAGTCTTCGGGGATCAGCGGGTAATTGGAGGCCTTCAGCCCGTATTGCATGGCGAGGTAGAGCGAGGTGGGCGTTTTGCCGCTGCGGCTCACGCCAACCAAGATCACGTCTGACTTTTCCAGGTCGCGGTTCGATTGGCCATCGTCATGTGCCAGCGAGAAATCGATGGCCTGGATGCGGTCGTGGTATTGCTTGCTTTTGCTCACGTCGCTGAAGCGGCCAATGCGGTGGTTGGATTTGATTTGCAGCTCGGTCTCCAGCGGCAGCACAAAGGTGCCGAACATATCCAACAGCATGCCCTGGCAGCCATCAGTCACCACGGCCAGTATCTCGATGTTGACGAGGGTGCTGAACACGATAGGCTTGTTGCCATCGACCACGGCCGCGTGGTTGATCTGGCGCACGGCCTGGTGCGCTTTGTCGGCGGTGTCGATGAAGGGCAGGCGGATGTGGCGCGCATCCAGCTCGAACTGCGCCAAAATGGCATTGCCAAAGGTCTCGGCGGTGATGCCGGTGCCATCGGAGATAAAAAATACCGAGCGCTTTGTCATTCTGATCTGACCTCTACAATGATTTGAACGATTTGCAATCCATCTGCATTGTCTATGCCGCGCCGCACCCCCCCAAAAGCAACAACACGCCGTGCCGCGCGCGCCCCCCAGTTTTTAACCTCTGGAGCTTTCCCATGTCAGCATTGTTCAACCCGACCGACCTGGTCGTACCGTTTGAGAACCTGAGAATGAGCGACGTCGAGTCGGTGGGGGGCAAAAACGCCTCCCTCGGCGAGATGATTTCGCAATTGCCAACCGGCGTGAAAGTGCCCACTGGCTTCGCCACCACCGCCCACGCGTTCCGTCAGTTTCTCGCGCACGCGGGCCTGGCCGACAAAATCAAAGCGCGCCTGCAAAAACTGGACACCGATGATGTTCGCGCTCTGGCCGCAGCCGGGGCCGACATTCGAGCGATGGTCGAAGCGCAACCTTTTCCTGCAGATCTTGAACAAGCCATCACCAAGGCGTTTGCAACCTTGAGCGCGGGCAATGCAAACGCTTCGTTCGCGGTGCGTTCCTCGGCCACCGCCGAAGATTTGCCCGACGCCTCGTTTGCAGGCCAACAGGAAACTTTTTTGAACGTGACCGGTATTGCCGACGTGCTGCACAAAATGAAGGAGGTGTTTGCCTCGCTCTACAACGACCGCGCCATCAGCTACCGCGTACACAAAGGCTTCGCACATGAGCACGTGGCGTTGAGCGCAGGCGTGCAGCGCATGGTGCGCTCGGACCTGGGCGCGGCGGGGGTGATGTTCACCATCGACACAGAGTCTGGCTTTGCGGACGTGGTCTTCATCACCTCCAGCTACGGCCTGGGCGAAACAGTGGTTCAGGGCGCTGTGAACCCGGATGAGTTTTACGTCCACAAGCCCATGCTCAAAGCAGGCAAGCGCGCGGTGATCCGACGCAGCTTGGGCTCCAAACTGATTCAGATGGAGTTTTCGTCCGCTGACGAGAAGGCGAAAACGGGCAAGCTGGTCAAAACCACCGACGTGCCAACCGAGCTGCGCAACCGCTACTCGCTGAGCGATGCCGATGTCGAGCAGCTTGCCAAATACGCGCTGGTGGTTGAGCAGCACTACGGCTGCGCGATGGATATCGAATGGGGTAAAGACGGCACCGATGGTCTGCTTTACATCTTGCAAGCCCGCCCCGAGACGGTGAAGAGCCAAGCCAAAGGCAAGGCCGAGCATCGCTACAAGCTCAAAGGCAAAAGCACGCTACTGGTTGAGGGCCGGGCCATCGGCCAGAAGATCGGCACGGGCCCGGTGCGAGTCGTACACAGCCTGAACGATATGGACCAAGTGCAGACGGGCGACATTTTGGTGACGGACATGACCGACCCGAACTGGGAGCCAGTGATGAAGCGTGCATCAGCCATCGTCACCAATCGGGGCGGGCGCACCTGTCACGCCGCCATCATCGCGCGCGAGCTGGGCATCCCGGCCGTGGTGGGTTGCGGCAATGCGACTGAGGTGTTGAAAGACGGAATGCTGGTCACTGTGAGCTGCGCCGAGGGCGATACGGGTTTCATTTACGACGGCCTGCTGGAGACGGAGATCACCGAGGTGCAGCGCGGCGAGATGCCCGCCATCCCCTTGAAGATCACCATGAACGTGGGCAACCCGCAGCTCGCGTTTGACTTTTGCCAGTTGCCCAACCACGGCGTGGGCCTGGCGCGGCTGGAGTTCATCATCAACAACAACATCGGCGTGCACCCCAAGGCGATTTTGGACTACCCGAATGTCGATGCTGATTTGAAAAAGGCGGTGGAATCGGTGGCGCGCGGCCATGCATCGCCGCGTGCGTTTTATGTGGATCGTGTGGCCGAAGGCGTGGCGACGATTGCGGCTGCGTTTTGGCCCAAGCCCGTCATCGTTCGTCTCTCAGACTTCAAAAGCAACGAGTACCGCAAGCTGATTGGCGGCAGCCGGTATGAGCCGGAGGAAGAGAACCCCATGCTTGGCTTCAGAGGTGCAGTGCGCTACCTAAGCGGCGCCTTCAGCGAAGCCTTCGCCATGGAGTGCGAGGCGTTGAAGCGCGTGCGAGAAGACATGGGCTTGACCAATGTCGAGATCATGGTGCCCTTCGTGCGCACGCTGGGTCAGGCTAAGTCTGTCACTGAGTTATTGGGCCGCCATGGCCTCAAGCGCGGCGAGAACGGCTTGAAGATCATCATGATGTGCGAGATCCCCAGCAATGCGATTTTGGCCGATCAGTTCCTGGAATATTTTGACGGCTTCTCGATTGGCTCCAACGACCTAACCCAACTCACCTTAGGTCTGGATCGTGACTCCGGCCTGGAACTGCTCGCCGCAGATTTCGATGAACGTGACCCGGCCGTCAAGGCGCTGATCAGCCTGGCGATTGCGGCCTGCAAGAAACAGGGCAAGTACGTGGGCATATGCGGCCAGGGCCCCAGCGACCATCCTGATTTTGCGCTGTGGCTTGCGGCGGAGGGAATCTCAAGCCTGTCGCTCAATCCCGACTCCGTGGTCGCTACGTGGAAGGGGCTGGCGGCCGGGTAGCGAGATGGCAAGCGTCTAGCATATAATGGAGGGCTTCCCTTGCCGCACCTCATCTGACGCTGAGGGCGGCTTTCATCCACGCCAGGCCATCGGTTTCTCCAAGAAACTTGCCTGACCTGGCAAACCACAAGGAGTTTTAATGCGTCATTATGAAATCATTCTCATGATCCATCCGGATCAGAGCGAACAAGTTCCGGCCATGCTGGAGCGCTACAAAGGCATGATCACCGCCGATTCCCCCGAAGGGAAAGGCAAAGTGCATCGTGTTGAAGACTGGGGCCGTCGCCAGTTGATCTACCAGATCAACAAGCTGTCCAAAGCCCATTACCTGTGCGTGAACATTGAAGCGGGTCAATCCGTCATGGCGGAGCTGGAGCACGCCTTCAAGTTTAATGATGCCGTGCTGCGTCACCTCACTGTGTTGAAGAAAAAAGCCGACACCGGTCCATCTTCCATGATGAAGCAGGTCGAGCGTGAGGAAACACGTAAAACCCAGCAGGCTGAGTACGCCAATAGCGATCGCGGCGGTGACCGTGGCGATCGCGGCGACCGTGGTGGTGATCGCAGCGATCGCTAATAGCGACGCTTCGTAACTACAGGATTTTTGCCCAAGGAGTGAGCACCACTTTAGACCCTGTCGCTAGTTTCGTCATTAACCGAGTCATCCTGACTGCCCGTATATACGAGCTTGAGGCCCAGCGCTACACCCCAGCCGGACTGCCCGCACTGAATCTCTCACTCGAACACGAGTCTGAAATGCAAGAAGCCGGGCAGGCAAGACAAGTGAAGTTGGTGATGAAAGCAGTGGCCTTCGGCGCAATGGCAGAGCGGATCGCGAAACAAGCGGTTGGCAGCCCCTGGCGCTTCGAAGGGTTTCTGGCTTCAGGTCGCAATGGCAAAGGTGTTGTGTTCCACATTCAAGACATATCGCAAGACTAGTTTTCATCAAGATTGATTTTTAGGAGGCTTCCATGCCCGCATTCAAGAAATTTAACAAAGACAAGCGCCCCAAGCGCCCCGCGCAGAACCTGCTGTTCAAGCGCAAGCGGTTTTGCCGCTTCACGGTGACCGGTGTCGAAGAGATCGACTACAAAGACATCGACACCTTGCGTGACTTCATCGCAGAAAATGGCAAGATCATCCCTGCGCGCCTCACCGGCACGCGCGCGATTTTCCAGCGCCAGCTCAACACCGCCATCAAGCGCGCGCGTTTCCTCGCGATGCTGCCGTACAGCGACCAGCACCGCATCTAAGGAACACATCATGCAAATTATTCTGCTCGACAAAGTCGTGAATCTGGGTGGCCTCGGAGAAGTGGTCAAGGTCAAAGATGGCTATGCCCGCAACTTCCTGATTCCCCAAGGCCGCGCACGCCGCGCCACCGCCGCCGCCAAGCAAGAGTTTGAAGTCAAACGCGCTGAGCTTGAAAAAGTCGCCGCTGCCAAACTCGTTGAAATGCAAGCCCTGGGTACCAAGCTGGCGGGTACCACCGTCAAACTCACGCAAAAAGCCGGTGTTGATGGCCGCCTGTTTGGCTCTGTGACTAATGCTGACATTGCTGAAGAGCTGGTCAAAGCTGGCTACAAAGTCGTCAAGGCGCAAATCCGCATGCCTAACGGCGCTATTAAAATCGTGAGCGAGAACACCGTTTCGGTGGCTCTGCATACCGATGTTGTGGTGGATATTACGGTTTCTGTTTACGGCGAAACCGCCTAAACAAGCCAGGTTCCAATGAAGGCCGCTGGTGATGAACCAGCGGCCTTTTCTTTGGCGGCTCATTTTCCAGTTGACGGCGAGTTATCCACACGCATTTAGGCACAAGAAATACCCTTGAAGTCACAGGAAATCCACACAGTTATCCGTGTGACAGCGCCGCGCTAAATCATTAGTATTGACGTCTGTTCAAGGAAGCAATTTGCATGTCAGCCGTTATCTCTACATATCTCTCCGCCGTCCCCGACGAGTTCCCTCCAGACCGCCAAATCGCGCAGTTGCGTATCCCACCGCATTCACTGGAGGCAGAGTCCAGCGTGCTGGGCGGCCTGCTGTTGGACAACGCGGCGTGGGATCGCGTGGGCGACCTGCTGATCGATGGAGACTTTTACCGCTATGAGCACCGCCTGATTTATGGCGCGATTGGCGCGCTGATCAACGCCACCAAACCGGCTGATGTGATCACCGTGTTTGAGCATCTGCAAAACCAGGGCAAGGCTGAGGAGACGGGCGGCCTGAGCTACCTCAACTCGCTGGCGCAGTACGTGCCCAGCGCGGGCAACATCCGCCGCTACGCCGAGATCGTGCGCGAGCGCTCGATCCTGCGCAAGCTGGTCACGGCCAGCGACGAGATATCAACCGACGCTTTCAACCCCAAAGGTCGCCCGGTGGCTGACATCGTGGATCAGGCCGAGCAGAAGATCTTCAACATCGGCGAGCAGGGCTCGCGCATGAAGCAGGGCTTTCAGGCGATGGATTCGCTTGTCGTCTCGCTCTTGGACCGCGTGCAGGAGATGGCCGACAACCCGAATGATGTGACGGGTGTGCCGACCGGGTTTTATGACCTCGACCGCATGACCGCTGGCTTTCAAGCCGGTGATTTGATCGTTTTGGCCGCGCGACCGTCGATGGGCAAAACCGCATTGGCCATCAACATCGCCGAGCACGTCGCGCTGAATGAGGGTCTCCCGGTGGCGGTGTTCTCGATGGAGATGGGTGCTGCGCAGCTTGCGGTGCGTATCGTGGGCTCGATTGGCCGTATCGACCAAAGTCATCTGCGTACCGGCAAGTTGACCGATGAGGAATGGCCGCGCCTCACAGAAGCGATTGAGAAGCTGCGCAACATCAGCCTGCACATTGACGAGAGCGCGGGCTTAACGTCGAGCGAGCTGCGCGCCAACGCCCGTCGGCTGGCGCGCCAATGCGGGCAGTTGGGCCTGATCGTGGTGGACTATTTGCAGTTGATGAGTGGCAGCGCTGGCAATGAAGAAAACCGCGCCACTGAGCTGGGCGAAATATCGCGCGGATTGAAGATGTTGGCCAAAGAATTGAAGTGCCCGGTGATGGCGCTCTCGCAGCTCAACCGCAGCGTCGAGTCCCGCCCCGACAAACGCCCCATGATGAGTGACCTGCGCGAGTCTGGCGCGATTGAGCAAGATGCCGACATCATCATGTTCATCTACCGCGACGAGTACTACACCAAGGACGCGTGCAAGGAGCCGGGTGTGGCCGAGGTCATCATCGCCAAGCAGCGCAACGGCCCCACCGGCACGGTGAAGCTCGCGTTCCTCAAACCCATCACCAAGTTTGAGAGCCTGGCCAGTGGTGCCAGTGGTGACTATTGAGATCCTGAAGTCAATTTGCTATAAAAATAGCAGCTATTTATGCATGTTATACGTGGGCTAGGCACTTATAAAGCTCACAAATTGGTGTTTTTTTGTGATTTGGTGATTAAAATTAACCTGTAGGTTAATTTTAAGCTCAATTCAGTTCTTGGGCGTGATCAAAGCACCGTTTGCAGATGTTTGCCCAGCGATTCAAGGTTCACAAACGTCAGCTCGTACATGGCTGACAGGCCGTTGCATTGGTCTTCGCTGAGGTCTGCCGCACAGATGATGAAGCGACCGCGTTCAAGTCCCAAGCGTTTGCGCATGCGCAGGTATTTGTCGATATCACGGCGAAACTCGCCGGATTTGCATTCGATGCAAATGGGTGTCTGATCCTGCGGCAAAACGAACACGTCCAACTCGTGCAAATCTTCGTTGGGGAACATGACGTTGACACTGCGGGCGCAGGAAAATCCGCGCTGGCGTTCTTCGAGCTGGGCAATCAGTGTCATGAATGCAAACCACTCCAACCATCCACCGTCGAAGAATTGCCGCACCGCAGGCGCAGTTTGAAGCGTCAGGTGGACGATTTTTTCCTGTTTTTGATAGCTGTACCGCGCAAAGAAAGTGTGGCTGTAAAGTTGGCGGCAAAGTTGGTTGACGGCTTGCGCGTCCTTCTGGCTCAGATTCGCCAGTTCCAGGTTGACCCAGCCGTGGCTCTTGCGGTAGGCGAACCTGACGCGATCCACCAGCTCAGAGAACAGCCCATACCCCTGGCCAATCAGCAATGCTGCATCGTCAAAAAATCCGGTGGTGTCAACCAGCGAATAGTCCAGATTGGCTTCAATGTTTCGACTGGCAAACCAGGCCTTCAGCGGCGCGTGCTGTTCAGGCGTAGCGAGTTGCTTGGAGTTCTGAATGTCACCCATCACCTTCGTCAAGTCGCTGTCGGGTTTGGCAGCAGGCTTGGAATTGTCAGGTGCAGCAGGCGTTGCTTTGATGTTTGGGGGCGACGACGTGGCGGTTGAGACTGCAGCATCTGCCGCCGTCGGCAATGTGGGAAGGTCTTGCGCGGATTCACTCGCCTGTTTGAGCACGTTGATCTCGCGCATGGCCGAGAAATATCGCTCCAGAACCTTCTCAACATAAAAGACGGTGGCGAACACCGTAGCAGGTGTCGCACAACGGGCGCATGCTACTTTGCTGCCTACGCGTGTCTCTGGCTGTTCCTCAATCAATGCGCACTGGGCGCAGCGGTAAATAGCCATGGTTTTTTTTTCGTTCCCTTAGATGCCCAGCGCTGACTGCACTTTTTAGACACCATCTGCGACAATTTACCATTAAAAAAGCTCAATCTACGCCGACCGAATCGCCGACTTGGGCCGAAACGCCTTGCACACCGCGTCGTTGGTTTCAAGATACGGCCCGCCGATCAGGTCGATGCAGTACGGCACTGCCGCGAAGATGCCGGGCATCACTGAAGCACCTGCTGCATCACGCAGGCCCTCCAGCGTCTCCTGGATC
>JANOTO010000401.1:0-5184 GCA_031416395.1 Rhodoferax sp.
GGCCTGCGCCGCCATCCAGGTGGGGATGGACTGCAGCGCGGCCAGTTGGGTTGGGTTGACCATCGCATCCAGGTGGATGCTTTTGGCGATGACTCGCGGCGGCACTGCCAGCACGACACGGCGGCTCTGAATCCTGCGAACTGCCGTTGCGCCGTGCGCTACCTCAGTCAGCAACTCCTCACCCGCTGGGTTGATCTTCAGGGCGGCGCAATTCAGTGCGATTCGACGCGTATCCAGGCGCGCGCTCAGGGCTGCAGTCAACGCACCCATGCCGCCTAGCAATCGAAATGCGCCTTGCATCGATGCGTAGCCCCGGTTACGCGAAAGATGGCCGCGCTCGTCTTCATAAGCCGTGGCACCGTCACTGAATTGATCAAACGCCTGCAAATTCAATTGCTCGATCAAATGTGCGATGCGCGGTTGCCCCGGCCAAAACCATGACGGACCGACATCGACGTGCGCCGCGCATTGACCCAGAGTGACGGCATGCGACAGCACGCGTCCGCCCCAGCGATCACGTGCCTCAATCAACCGGTAGTCATTTCCGCGCTGCTGGCACTGCCACGCCAGTGCCAGGCCCGCCAAGCCGCCGCCTACGATCAACACATCGGTTGATAAATCCGCCGTCGCCGCATCCATCTTCACAGCACGACTGGCGCGTGAATAAAGCGCAGATGCCGCGTCTTCACCCAGACTTTCGCGCCACTTGGGCCCGCCGTTGCGTTGATCTGCCCACCGCGCGGAATGCGCAGCCAGGCATGTTGTTCGAGGCGGTCGCCCGCGTCGATAAACTCGCCCTCCAGCACCAACAGTTCACCACCGTCTGGAAGCGTCCGCATGATGACGGCGCCTGCATCCCACGTCTCAATCTGCACGGTTTCACGATCATCCTCATGCAGTGGCGCCACTGCAACACCGCGCTCAATCACGGTCTTCGGTACCTCTTGCATGTTGAGTCGAACCTCAATGCGATCCGCCAAATCAAACTGCCACAGCTTGACGAAGATCACACAACCAAGTTGCGAGCCTGGCTTGTGGCGCGTGGTGGGCGGATTGCGGATGTAGGAGCCGGCCGGATAGTCGCCATGTTCGTCCTGAAACACGCCTTCGAGCACGATGAACTCCTCCCCCCCGCCGTGCGTGTGCGGGGAGAACTGGCTACCCGGCGCGTAACGCACAACCGAAGTCGCGCGCGCCACCTCGCCGCCCATGCGATCCAGCATGCGCCGCTGCACGCCAGGGATGGGCGAATCCACCCACGGCTGTTGCTCGGTGTGGATGACGACGCGCTGGCTGAAGTCTGCGTTGATGTGCATGATGGCTCCTATTTTCGATGCGCCGCTGCGCTCAGCCACCCATGCTCGGGCGTTGGCCCATACGCGCGCGCCAAGCAGTCAAATGGGCGCACTCGAGCGGAATGTCAAGCTTGGCAAAGTCGGCAAACGCCAGCCCGGCAAACACCGTGATGTCGGCCATCGAGAAGGCGTTGCCGGCCACAAACGGTTGGCTGCTCAGCACCTGGTCAAAGTAGCGCATGCCGGCTTGCGCGCTGTCGCGTTGCTTCAGGCCCCACTCCTTGTTTTGGTACAGCTCCAACGCACCCAGGCCAGGGGTAGCGTGATGAAAGTAGGCGCCTACAGCATCGAGCACACCAGTCTCGGCGCGGCGCTGCATCATGTGCACCACGGCGCGCTCCTTCGCGGTTTGGCCGGTCAACGAAATGCCCTCAAAGGCATGATCGATGTACTCCGTGATGGCAGTACATTCGCTGATGGTGGTGCCATCGTCCAGCTCCAGCACTGGCACCGCCGCCCCTGGGTTTTTGGCCCTGAACGCGGCGCTGCGATGCTCGCCGCCCATCACATCCACCTGCACAAACTGCACCTTGTCGATCGCAGCTTTTTCAGCCAACGCAATGCGCACCCGCGCTGGGTTGGGAAAACCCTGGCAATCGTAAATTTTCATGGGAAACCTCACTTTTCTAAATTGAAATGGCAGCACAAACAGGCAGGAAGATGAGGTTTTTTTACCGCCTTCGCCTGGAGTCAAGCTGTGCCAGTTTGGCTTGACCCAGTCGAAGTATATTTCATTGATCTATCTATCGATAGATAAACTTCTCAAGCCAAGGTTTTGCTCGACTGAGCGCTACAGATGACCCATCATCACGCGCTTACTCCGCCAGGGCACATTGCACCGGTTTGGCAGCCAAAAGACTCGTGCAAACCTGCGGATCAATCCCGACCAGATAGCCCCGTCGCCCGCCATTAATGAGAATTTTGGGCAGGCTCAAAATCGTCTGCTCGATGTAAATCGGCATGGTTTTGCGCAACCCAAACGGTGAGGTGCCACCCACCAGATACCCGCTGTGCCGATTCGCCACTTCTGGCGCACAAGGCTCCACCGACTTAGCTCCGATTTGCCGCGCGACATTCTTGGTCGACACCTTGCGGTTGCCGTGCATCAGCACCACCAGCGGGCGGGCGTGCTCGTCTTGCATGATGAGCGTTTTGACCACCAGGAACGGGTCAAACCCCAGCACCTCGGCGCTGTGTTGCGCTCCACCGTGCTCCAGGTATTCGTAGGGGTGTTCTGTGAAGAGGATGCCGTTTGCGCGCAGCAGTGCCGTCGCGGGGGTCTCGGAAACGTGGTCTTTTTTGGTCATGCAAGAAAATTCTCGCTGCGCTTAGCGATCCAAATTCTTCAATCGCTTGCCCGGTGCGCTCGTTAAAACACCCTAGGACATCACTGCGCCGGATCTCGAATCTCCCACCGAACTTGGTCGATTTCAGCCAGCAATTGCGACGAGAGCGTGGTGCCCCATGCGTCCAGACACTCATCCAACTGCGCCACCGTGGTCACGCCTATGATGGTGCTGGCCACGCGCCAGTTTGTGTAGCAAAAGGCCAGTGCCATCTGCGTGGGTGTGAGGCCATGCTCGCGCGCCAGCGCGTTGTAGCGGCGCGAGGCAGTGAGTGACTCGGGGCGGCCCCAGCGCTGCTTGCGCACGGATTCAAAAACGGTGATTCGGGCACCCGCCGGAGCCAATGGCCCAGTCGTCCCTGAAGCATCGTATTTGCCGGTGAGCAAGCCAAACCCGAGTGGCGAATAACCCAGCAGCGACACGCCCAGCCTCCGCATGGTTTCATCCAACCCGTTGTCCACAATCCGGTTGATCAGGGTGTAGGCGTTTTGAACGCTGGCGATGCGCGGCAACCCGTGCTGCTCGGCCAAACGCACAAACTCGTGCACGCCGTAGGGTGTCTCATTCGACAGGCCAATGGCGCGCACTTTGCCCGCTTTGACCAGGCCCGCCAGCGTCTCCAACTGCTCAAGGATCGATGTGACGGCCACGTCTTTGGCAGGGTCGAAGTACGACATGCCAAAGTTGGGCACGTAGCGCACGGGCCAATGGATTTGGTACAGGTCGATCACGTCAGTCTGCAGGCGCTTCAGCGAGCCATGACACGAATCAACAATGTCTTTGGCAGTGACTTGCGTACTGCCGTTGCGTATCCAGTCCATCCCACGCGCAGGCCCCGCCAGCTTGGTGGCAAGCACCAGCTTTTGCCTGGCGCTCGGGCGTTTGGCGAACCAGTTGCCCATGATGGTCTCGGTGGCGCCACAGGTGGCGGCACGCGTGGGCACCGAGTACATCTCGGAGGTGTCCCAGAAGTTGATGCCGCGCTCCAGGGAGCGATCCAAAATGGCGTGCGAGGTGGCCTCATCGACCTGCTCGCCAAAGGTCATGGTGCCCAAGCAAATGGGGCTGACTTGCAGGGCGCTTTGCCCGAGTTGAATGGTTTTCATGGTGTGAATAGGCAGTCTAGGTTAAAAATTAACCTGGAGGTTAATTTATATGGTAAATTCATTCAAAATGCCTATTTTATCAACAAAATAGGGCTCTATCTCTCGAATTATATGCATAATAAGCTACTCAAAACATAGCAAATGATGTTGTATGACCAGCGCATCAGTCCACTCTCGCACGACGTGGGCCGCTCTCACCCGCCCCCAGGTCGCGTCGCTTAAAGTCGGCGGCTTGCTTCGCAGACTGTGCCGCTGGCTTGGCATGCCCCGAAGGCGCTGGGCATTGGCCTGTGGCAATGTAGGCCAGCGCGGCTGCGGTGCGGCGTTCCGCCGGGTCGCCAAGCTGGCGCGAAAAGTCATCCGCCACCGCGCAGGTAGGCACAAAGCCGTTGCTGTAATCGGCAAAACCGACGGCGTTGGCGATATCCAGATTGACAGCGTTGTATTCGATCTCACACGCACTGCGCGGCAAAAACGCAAAGGGCTTGCCAAAGCTGGTACTTCCCACCGTTGTCACGTTCTTAAAGGGCTTGAGCGCGTTGATGACCAGCTCGCTTGCCGACGCGGTGCTGCCTGAGGTGATCACCATCACCTTGTCAATACCCTCCAGCACAGGGGCAGGCAAACCCGTCACACGGAACAGTTGGTCGAAGTTGTCAGCCGACTTTTTGGCACTGAAGCGAAAGCGCGCAAACACCTGCCCGTTCAATCCACTGCCGCCTACCATCGAGGCAATGTTGCGCGCCTGCGTCGTACTGCCACCCCCGTTGTAGCGAAAATCAAGAATCACGTGCTTCACACCCGCAGCGCGAAAGCTGTTGAACGCCAGACCCAACGCGGCCTCGCCGGTGGTGATGAATTCTTCATACATCAGATAGCCCACTTTGTCGCCATTGGCTGCGGTAAACACCTGCGACGTGATGACCGGACTGAGCTTGAAGGTCACCGAAATCACGGTGAAGCTGCGCTGCACACCTGCTTCATTCGCGACAACAAAACTGCGCGGCACGCCCTCGGCTCCGGCTGCACCGGGCTGGCCGTTGATGATTTGCGTCGGCGTGAAACCGTTAATGCTGACGATGGTGTCGCCCCGCGAGAGCAGTTTGCCCAGGCCCAGCGGGCTCAGAGGCTCAACCAGCCGCACTTTGAGGACCGTCTGCGCTGTGTCGGCCCAACCCAGTGCATAGCCGTAGCCCGTGCGCGTGCCTTCGACAAAAAACTGATTGGATGCGACGACGCTCTCTGCAAAACTGTAGCGGTCAATCGGCTTGTTCAAGAGCGAGTCCAGGTACTCGTCCATGGTTGTGGCAGCGGCGTTGGGCACGCCCTGTTTGTCGTACCAAAAATACTCATCGTTCATGTAATCGCGCAACCACG
>JANOTO010000402.1:0-2507 GCA_031416395.1 Rhodoferax sp.
TGTTGATGATCATCGGCCAGATCGAGCAGATGAAGATCGTCCAGATGGCAGCCGGGTTGGCCCCTTTGAACACCAAGAGGCCAATCGGCAACCAGGCCAGCGGCGAGACGGGTCGCAGCAGGCTGATCAGCGGGTTGAACATGCGGCTTAAAAACTCAAACCGCCCAATCATGAATCCCGCTGGAATACCGATCGCCGCCGCAAGGCCAAAGCCCAGGGCCACGCGCTGAAGCGACATCAGAACATTCCAGCCCACGCCTTGGTCGTTTGGCCCCTTGCTGTAAAACGGATCGGAAAAAATCACCATCGCCTGCTTGAAGGTTTCAATCGGCGACGGAATGCTGCTGGCGGTGGTGATCGACACCAGTGCCCAGACCCCCAACAGCAGCCCCAAACCGAAAACGGGCGGGAGGACGGCCAGCCAAAGGCCGCGCCAGTCGAAAGGCTGGCGCGCAGGCTTGGGTTGTGGCACAGCCGCCGCTTGAGTTGCAGCGATTGGCACTGAGCGGGCAGGCACTGGCTCGGTGCGAACCAGGACGGGCTCGGCTCGGTTAGCGAGTGGGGAATGAAATACAGCAGCGACCATGGTGGTCTCCTCAAGAGTTGATCAAGCGTTGACTTTGAAACTGTCGGCGTATTTCTTCGGGTCTTTGCCATCCCACACCACGCCATCCATCAGCTTGGACGTGCGCATCACGTCTTTGGGCACGGGCGTTTTGGAGGCGAGGGCGGCCTGCTTGTAGATGTCGATCTGGCTGATCTGCTTGGCCACGGCCAAATAGTCTGGGTGGTCTTTGAGCAGGCCCCAGCGCTTGTGCTGCGTCATGAACCACATGCCGTCTGAAAGGTAGGGGAAGTTCACCGCGCCGTCGCTGTAAAACTTCATGTGATTGGGGTCGTCCCAGGTTTTGCCCAGTCCGTTTTGATAGCGGCCCAGGATGCGCTGGTTGATGGCATCCACACTGGTGTTCACATACGACTTGTCGGCAATCGTCTCGGCCATCTTGCTCTTGTTTTGCAGGCCTGCGTCAATCCACTTGCCTGCTTCCAAAATCGCAGCAGTGACGGCGCGGCAGGTGTTGGGGTTTTTCTTGGCGAATTCACCTGTGGTAGCCAGCACTTTCTCGGGGTGGTCGCGCCAGATGTCTTGCGTGGTCTGCGCGGTGATGACGATGCCGTCAATGATGGCGCGGTGGTTCCATGGCTCGCCCACGCAGTAGCCGTCCATATTGCCGACGCGCATATTGGCCACCATCTGCGGTGGCGGCACTGTGATCACCTTGGCACCCGACATCGGGTTGATGTCGTGCGCTGCCAGCCAGTAGTACAGCCACATGGCGTGCGTGCCGGTGGGAAAGGTTTGTGCAAACGTATATTCACGTTTGTCCGATGCCATCAACTTGGCCAAACTGGGGCCATCAACCGCGCCCTTGTCAGCAAGTTTCTTCGACAAGGTGATGGCTTGACCGTTCTGGTTCAGCGTCATCAGAACCGCCATGTCTTTCTTCGCGCCACCGATGCCCAAGTGCGAGCCATAGGCCATGCCCAGCAGCATGTGGGTGAAGTCGTTTTCTCCGCTGATCACTTTGTCGCGAACGCTGGCCCAGCTGGACTCTTTGTTGGGGATGATCTTCACGCCGTACTTTTGGTCAATGCCCAACACGGAAGCCATGACGATGCTGGCGCAGTCCGTCAGCGGAATGAAGCCAATCTTCACTTCCTTCTTCTCAGGCGCGTCCGAGCCCTGGGCATACACCACTGCACGCAGGGCCGGGCCCACGCCCACGGCTCCCACTGCTGCGGATTGAAGGATCGTACGGCGGCTCAATTTGGTTCTCAAGAGATCAGTCATCACGGCATTCCCCATTTGGAAAAGACAATAAAAAAAGGCATCCTCACCGTGCGCAGGTTCTGCAAAGCAGATACCTACTTGAGTGGGGACGCCTTTGTCCGGTTTGGATTGATTACGCTCGCCGTTGAGCAGAATCAACCTTCAATAAGGCATTGCAAGCAGCGTGCCAGGTTTGTCAGAACGCCGGTGCGCCAGTTTGGTGCCACGATCAAATTAATAGATCGGCAACATCCAGCATGCGCTGCGCCACGTCGGCCAGCTTCAGGCCTTTGCTCATGGCGGTTTTACGCAGCTTGTCGTAGGCCTCTTGCTCGGTCAACGACTGGCGCTGCATCAGCAAACCCTTGGCGCGGTCAATCACCTTGCGGTCGCGCAGCTCGGTTTTGGCGCTGGCAAGCTCCTCGCGCAAAGCCATCTCGTGCTGAAAACGGGCCATCGCCACGTCCAAAATGGGGCGTATGCGCTCCGATGAGAGGCCTGCCACGATGTAGGCGGTGACGCCCGCCGCCACCGCATCGCGGGCGAGGGATGTGTCGTCGTCATTGGTAAACATCACAATCGGGCGACGCTCATCGCGCGTGGCCATCACCACATGCTCCAAGGTGTCGCGCGCCTCGCTTTCGGCATCCACAATGATCATGTCGGGCTGCAACTG
>JANOTO010000403.1:0-21392 GCA_031416395.1 Rhodoferax sp.
TGGGGCGGCCACGCCGACCAGTGCGTTCATGTTGGCACCGTCCACATACACGCGCCCGCCGTGGCTGTGCACCAGCGCGCAGAGTTCTTTCACCTGGGTCTCAAACACACCGTGGGTGCTGGGGTAGGTGATCATCATCGCGGCGAGGTTGGCGCTGTGCTGCTCGCACTTGGCTTTGAGGTCGGCCATGTCGACGTTGCCGTTGACATCGCAAGCGGTGACGACCACCGTCATACCGACCATCTGCGCGCTGGCGGGGTTGGTGCCGTGCGCGCTGCTGGGAATGAGGCAAATCTTACGGTGCCCCTGGCCCTTTGCTTCGTGATAGGCCTTGATCACCAGCAGGCCCGCGTATTCGCCCTGGCTGCCTGCGTTGGGTTGAAGGCTGATGCCCGCATAGCCTGTGGCCTCGCACAGCCACTTGCGCAACTGCTCGTCCAGCTCGGCATAGCCTTGCATTTGGTCGCGCGGGGCGAACGGATGGATGTTGGCAAACTCGGGCCAGGTGATGGGAATCATCTCGCTCGTGGCGTTGAGCTTCATGGTGCAACTGCCCAGCGGGATCATGCTGCGGTCCAGCGCCAGGTCTTTGTCACTCAGGCGGCGGATGTAGCGCAGTATGCTGGTCTCTGAGTGATGGGTGTTGAAGACCGGGTGCGTGAGGAACGGGCTGGTGCGGCGCAGTGTTTTGGGGATCAATGGCTCGATGCCATGCTCGAATTCATCCACCAAGGGCAATGTCTGCCCCGGTTTGGCGAAAAAAGACCAAATCAACGCGATATCGTCACGCGTCGTGGTCTCATCCAGCGAAATACAAATGTAGTCACCGTAGTAGATTCTGAGATTCGCACCGGCCTCCCGTGCTCGAAGGGCGATGGACTGCGTCAGTGCAGATGTTTTGATACTCAGCGTGTCAAAGCCGCTGTCGGCGCGAACGGCATGGCCCAAAGCGGCCAGGCCACGCGCCAACACCGCCGTGTAGCTTGCAATGCGTCGCGCAATGCGTGTGAGACCCTGCGGACCATGGTAGACGGCGTACATGCTGGCAACGACCGCGGGCAGAACCTGCGCGGTGCAGATGTTGGACGTGGCTTTTTCGCGGCGAATGTGCTGCTCGCGCGTTTGCAACGCTAAACGATACGTCGGATTGCCGTGGCTGTCGACCGAGACGCCCACAAGGCGGCCGGGCATCGAGCGCTTGAACTCGTCCCGGCAAGCCAAAAACGCGGCGTGCGGGCCACCGTTGCACATCGGCATGCCAAAGCGCTGCGTGGTGCCCACGACGATGTCGGCCTTGAATTCTCCGGGCGGAACAAGCAGAGTCAGTGCCAGCAAATCAGCGGCAACGATGAACGCGGCCTGTTTGCCGTGGACGGCATCAACATCGGCGCGCAGATCGTCAATACGGCCACTGGTACTGGGATACTGGGCCAGCACGGCGAAGTAATCAGTGCCCAGCGCATCTGCCCACTCTTGCGCTGAATTTGCTAGCAGAACCTTGATCCCCAGCGGTGCCGCTCGTGTCTGAATCACTTCTATCGTTTGCGGATGGCAGTCTCCTGCAACGATGAAGGTGTTTGATTTACTCTTCACGGATCGCTTGGCTAACGTCATCGCTTCCGCAGCCGCCGTTGCTTCGTCGAGCATCGACGCGTTAGCAATGGGCATGCCCGTGAGGTCGCAGACCATCGTCTGAAAGTTGATCAGCGCCTCCAGCCGGCCTTGCGAAATCTCGGCTTGGTAGGGTGTATACGCGGTATACCAGGCCGGGTTCTCCAAAATGTTGCGCAGGATCACCCCGGGGGTGTGCGTGCCGTGGTAGCCCTGGCCGATGAAGCTCTTGAACACCCTGTTTTTCGCCGCCATTTGTTTCATCTCGGCAAGCGCTGCAGCTTCTGAAATTGCTGCAGGAATCGCCATGGCGCGACTGCGGGCAATGCTGCGCGGCACAATGCCGTCAATCAACTCTCGCCGCGAGTCAGAGCCGATGACCTTGAGCATCAGCGCCTCATCGGCGTCGTCAATTCCAATATGCCGCGCGACAAATTCAGCCGCGTTTTCCAGCTCAGCAAGGGGTTTGGTGGCGTGCATCAACATGTTGGGGCTCCCGTAATCTCTGGTTTAAGCGGCCGTTGAAAATTTGGTGTAGCTGGTCTCATCCATCAACGCTGTCAACTCGGACGGATTGCTCAGCTTGATCTTGAAAAACCAGCCTGCGCCCAGAGGGTCTGAATTGGCCAGGGCCGGGTCGGCGCGTAGTGCCTCGTTGACCCCAACCACTTCGCCACTCACAGGCATGTAAACGTCGGCTGCGGCTTTGACGGACTCCACCACGCCCGCGATATCTTTGGGTGCGAAGGATTTGCCGACTTCGGGCAGGTCTACGAATACGACATCGCCCAAGGCATCTTGTGCGTGGTGCGTGATGCCGACCGTGGCGATATCGCCATTCACGCTAAGCCATTCGTGGTCTTCGGTGTATTTGAGGGTCATGAAGTGCTCCTGAAAAGAAAGTTGAAACGATGAAAAACTTGTTAAAAAACTTAGCCGCGAAAGTAGCGGTTGGGCACAAAAGGCATGGTGCTGACCACCATCGGCACCGGTTTGCCGCGCACGATGGCGTGCAGGGTCGTGCCCAAGCTGGCGTAGGCGACATCGACATAACCCATGGCGACGGGTTGGTTGACGCTGGGCCCAAGCAAGCCGCTGGTGACCTCGCCAACCCGCTGGCCCGAGGTGTTTTGCAGCTCAGTATGATCACGCACCGGGATTCGCTCTTGGGCGATCAAACCAACGCGTTTTTTGGTAAGGAGGGGAACACCAGCATCCGCTGTTGCTTGCAATTGCGCCAGGATTCTTGCAGCACCGGGGAAGCCACCGGCACGCGCCCCACCCGTGCGCCGTACTTTTTGCATCGCCCAGTTCAAGCCCGCTTCAACCGGCGTAGTGGTGGTGTCAATGTCATTGCCATACAGGCACAAGCCGGCCTCCAGCCGCAGTGAGTTGCGCGCACCCAGGCCCACGGGCTTGACCTCGGGCTGCGCCAACAGTGCCCGCGCCAGCGCTTCAGCCTGCATCTCATGCACTGAAATTTCAAAGCCATCTTCCCCGGTGTAGCCGCTACGGGTCACAAAGCACTCAATCGTCTGATGCGGGCCGTGGCTGTCGCAGGCAATATGAAACGTACCGCCGGTCATGAAAACTAGTTTTTCAATGCCGGGGCAAAGTCGCGTCAATGCTGTGACTGCTTGCGGGCCTTGCAAAGCCATCAAGGCCATTTGCGGCATGGGAAGTACTTGGCAGCGATGGCCGATCTTCTGTTGGATGTGCGCGATATCCCCCGCTTTGCAGGCTCCGTTGACGATGACGAAGATGTCTGCTTGGCGCTTGAAAAACATCAAGTCATCGATGATGCCGCCTTCGTCATTGAGCAGCAGGCCGTAGCGCTGTTTGCCGACGGGCAGGTCAATCACGTCGACCGGCATCAAGCTCTCAAACGCGGCGGCAGCATCCGGCCCGACCAGGCGCAACTGGCCCATGTGGGAGACATCAAACAGGCCGGCGCTGGCGCGTGTGTGCAGATGCTCAGCCATCAGGCCAGCCGGGTACTGCACGGGCATGCTGTACCCCGCGAAGGGCACCATGCGGGCACCCAGGCTCACATGCAGCTCATGCAGGGGTGTGCTGAGGAGGGATTCAGAAGGGGTGGCTTGTGCGGACAAAGAAATCTCCAGGGGCAACAAACGAATCATGAACAGAACCTTACGTCCTATTCATGCGCTGCCCCCGCTGTCCGCTTTACCTGAGAGATTCGCCCATCACCATCACTCTGGCGCATTGGGTTTGCTCCTTCGGTGGGCTGCATCGGGTGCAGCCTCTCTCCAGTGGGGAAACGTCTCGCGGCTGGGCGGCCACGTGACGGTCATCAGTCCTTTTGCCTGAGCGTTCAGACCGCTGAAATCAGCCCGTCTTGCGCCTTCGGCGGTGCGCGCAACAAGGTGTTGTGGCTGCACTCTCTCCTGACCATCAAGATTCTAGCGTGTTGCGGTCGGCTACTTGTTATAGACCAGGTCGCGCAGCCCCAAAGATAGGACTGGCACATAGGTAATCACCATCAAGCACGCCAGCACCACCAGCACGAAAGGCAACAGGTGCGGGATGATGCGATCGAGCGATATGCGCGCCACCGTACAGGCGGCAAACAGATTCACCCCAAATGGCGGCGTGATCATGCCCAACGCGAGATTCACAACCATCACCAGCCCGAAGTGCACGGGGTCAATGCCGAAATGAATGGCCACAGGTGCCAGGATGGGGGCCAGCACAATAATGGCGGCACTGGTTTCAATGAACATGCCAATCAAAAACAGCGCCGCGTTGACACCCAGCAAGAACATGGCGGGCGACTTCAGGACCTCTTGCAGCCATTGACCAATGGCGTCGGGCACGCCCGCACGCGTGATCAAAAACGCGAACAGACCCGCATTGGCAATGATGAACATGATGACCGCGCTGGACATCACCGACTTCTGCAAAATCTTGGACAAATCCGCAATCTTGATCTCGCGATGAATCACCATGCCGACCACCAGCGCGTAAAACACCGCGACTGCCGAAGCCTCGGTCGGCGTGAAAATGCCGCCGTAAATGCCACCCAGAATGATGACGGGCATCAACAGTGCCCAACCTGCTTGCAGGGTTGCTTTGCCGACTTTCAGGCGACCGTCCCCGTCATTTTTGCCCCAACCCTTGTATTTGCAATAAAGATAGCAAAACAGCATCAACGAAAAACCGATAAACAAGCCGGGGCCAAAACCGGCAATAAACAACTCGCCAATCGACACCTCGGCGCTCACACCGTACAAGATCATCGGAATGGAGGGCGGAATGATGACACCCAGTTCGGCGCTGCTGGCCTGAAGTGCCGCCGCGTAGGCGGTCGGGTAGCCGTGTTTGATCAGGGCCGGAATCAGGATCGCGCCAATAGCGAACGTGGTGGCTACGGATGAGCCCGACACCGCAGCGAAGATCATGCAGGTGAGCACGCAAGTCATCGGCAAGCCGCCCTGTACGCCGCCGACCAGACTTTTGGCAAACTCGACCAGACGGCGCGAGATGCCCCCGGTTTCCATCAAATTGCCCGCCAGGATAAAGAAAGGAATCGCGGCGAGCGGAAATTTGTTGATGGAAGAGAACATCTCTTTCACCGAGATCAGCATATTGGCATTACTGGCCTGAATGCCTAGGATGGCAGACAAGCCAATCGACACCGCGACGGAAACCGACAGCGCAAAGCACAGCACCATCGTGGTGATCATGACCGCACTCATTGCGCCGTCTCCAGTTCAAGCCGTTTCGGGTCGAGAAGGTTGCCAACCAAGCCCAAGATGCAAAACAAACCACCTACGGGCAATGCAAGATAGGCCCAGAACATGGAGACATCTTCCAGACCAATCACAGTTTGCACCCTACCGCGCACGGCGTAGTCCCAGCCCCACCAGATGATGACCAGCACCAGCGCCAGTGCCGCGAAGAAAACAACCCAATCAAGAACACGTTTCAGCTTGGGCGGGCTCCAGCGGTACATTACGTCTACGCTGACCATCGCTCCTTGCCGGAACGCCATCGGAATGCCCATGAACACCATCCAGATCAGGCTAAAGCGGATCAACACTTCTGTCCATTCGGCGGGGCGTTCAAGCACGAAGCGGGTGATGATTTGGAACAGGCCCAAGCCGGATGCAATCGCTAGCATCACGCAGGCAACCAGCATGGCAAAGCCTGTACACCAGCCCTCAAAGCGCAGAAAGGCCTGCTTCATTGGGCGCGAGGCCATCTGTTACTTGACGTTGCGAATCTGGTCAATCGCCGCTTTGGTGAACTGTTTCTCAAATTCAACATTCACAGGTGCGAGGGTGGCGACGAACTTGGCCTTGTCCAGGTTCTCGACCACGTTCATGCCCTTGCTGCGAAGCTCGGCAACACCCTTGGCGTCGTCTTCATCCACGCGGGCTCTGTTGGCCTTGGTGCCTTCGCGCGCGGCTTCGACGAAGGCCTTTTTGTCATCGGCGCTGAGCTTGTCAAACGATGCCTTGTTCATCAAGAAGATGGCGGGCGAGTAGACGTGACCCGTCAACGACAGGTGCTTTTGCACCTGGTCAAATTTGGCGGCCATGATGACGGACAGCGGGTTCTCCTGGCCATCAACCGTACCTTGCTGCAAGGCGGTGAACACCTCGGGGAAGGCCATCGGCGTTGGCACAATGCCAAAACCCTTGTAAGCGGCGATGTGGATGGGGTTCTCCATGGTGCGCAGCTTCAGGCCCTTCAAATCTTCTGGGGTGTTCACAGCGCGCTTGCTGTTGGTCATGTGGCGCACCCCGTTCTCGGCCCACATCAGTGCTTTGAAACCCTTCGACTCAAATTTGACCAGCATGTCCTGGCCGATGGGGCCATCTAGCACGGCGCGGGCGTGCGCCTTGTCGCGGAACAGGAAGGGGATGTCGAGAATCTTCGCCTCTGGCACGAAGTTGGGGATGGGGCCAGTCGATGTCAACGTGAGCTCTTGGGTGCCGAGCTGCACCGCTTCAATCGACTCGCGTTCACCCCCCAACGAGCCTGAATAAAACGGCTGAATTTTGTAGCGACCCGCAGTGCGTTTCTCGACCTCTTTGGCGAAGGTGTCGATGCCGATGCCTTGATGTGAATTTTGTCCGATGGAGATGCTGATTCGCATCGTGGTTTGCGCGATGGCAGTGCCGGCTAGGCCAGCGGCCAACAGCGCGCCGAGCGCAAGTTTAGGCAGGGTAGATATCGATAGCGTCATGCGTGTCTCCTGAAAATACGTTTTAGCCGAAGTTTTATTGTGATCGCAGGGGCAGCTTCACCGCATCGGGGTTTTCATCCACATATTGACGGATGATGGCTTCAAAGCTGGTTTCAGGCAGCAGGCCCAAACCTTTGGCACGGACTGCGTTGATGCGCGCGGGCCAGGTTTTGACGATTTTTCGAATGTTGGCATCCGGTGTCCAGTCAATCAACTCGGTCGCAGCCGGGCCTGCGACGCGTTCCAGCGCAGCGGCCATCTCGCCGGTGGTGGCGGTAATGGCGGGCAGGTTGAGTGCTGTGCGTGGCCCCCAGGCGGTATCAGAAGTTTCGGCGGCGCGGACAATGCCCGCGATGGTCAAGCCTGGGGATGACAGCGCGACCTCGGTGTCCGGTGAGACCGGGCATGCACCTTTCACACCCGACAGCGGCTCGCGAATCATGCCGCTGAAGAAGCTGGAGGCGGCGCCGTTGGGCTTACCGGCGCGTACGCTCACCGTCATCAAGCGCACGTTGCGCCCGCGCACGAAGCCTTTGCGCGTGTAGTCCGCCACCAGTTGCTCACCAATGAACTTTTGAATACCGTAACTGGTCTGCGGCGTGGGTAGGGTCATGTCTTCAATGACTTTGGGCGCGGGCTGCTCAGGCGAATCGCCAAATACCGCGAGTGAACTCGCGAAAACGACCATCGGCTGCGTTTTCAAGGCGCGGCAGGCATCCAGTAAGGCCAGTGTGGCGGCAAAGTTGCTGCGCATGCCCAAATCGAAATCCGCCTCGCATTCGCCGCTGACGGCAGCCGCCAGGTGGAAAATGACGGAGGTGCTGGGCGAAACCACAGGGGCTGCTTTCGAGGTGGCCTCTAACAGGGCATTTAGATCGCCCGTGATTTCGGCAATGCGCGCATCCGACAGCAAATCGGCGGGCGGTGACGCGCGGTCTACCAGTGTGATTTGCTGGATGAGCGTGGCGGGGCGCCCTGCAAGGCTTAAGCTTCCCTGCGCCAGCAGGGTACGTGCCAGGCGCACGCCCAGGAAGCCCGCGCCGCCGGTGATCACGATTTGCATGTTGAAGTCTCCTCAATCAGATGTTTGCGTGTTCGGTTTAGGTGGTATTTTGCCCGCCAACATTGGCGCGCAGTGGCTGATCAACACCAAATGCGGCACGGTCAAAGCAGTCAGGCCCACAATCAGCCAATGTACCAGCAGGGGCAGGTAGGAGTCTGGCGCTGCGGCCAGCTTTATCTGCACGCTGGACAGCATCAAGCCTAATAGTCCAGCGGCCAGGGCTACTGTCAAAACCAGGATTGCCGTCACCGTGCGAAACGCGGCAGCGTCCAGACTTGTTACCGCACGCAGCACCCGCCACACGTGGCCCAGCGCGTGATAGAGCCCGAAATAAATGGCGAAGGCCATGGCGGGTGTGAGCAGCAAATTCAATGTGACTACAAGCACAAGCTCGCCCAACAGCCATCGTGGCACTCGCACGTGCGCGACCACGCACCACAGTGTGTAGCCCGCTAGTAATGCAAGCCAAACCCAGGCCATCACCGTCCAGGCCTGCATGAGCCAGGGCTGGTGCGGGCTGGCCCACGCGGGTGACAGGCTGCTGAGCTGATTGGCCGAGGTCAACGCGGGCACCATCACTGGGGCGCCGCCTGCGACCAGTCGCGTCGCCAAAGCCGCCCATCGCAGCGCGGGCAGTGGTCGCTCATAGATTTCGCCAAAGTGCCAAACCGAGAGCGCAAGTAACAGCAAGAGCGTGAGTTCAGGATAAGGCAGCAAGCCCACACCCAGCAGAACAACGACCAGCAAATAGGCCAAGCCCCAGCCCAAGGCACGCGCCACGGGCTGGAACTGGCGCAGCAGGATGGAGCCGTCCAGCGCGCCATGAAACACGCCGATGGTGCCGCTCAACAGCAACAGCACGATAGGGCCAGCAGCGGCTGAGGCGCGATCCAGCCAAACGATGGCGATAGCCGCTGCGAGCGCCAGCGACCAAGCCACGGGGCTCTTGAGTGGTCGGGAGGGGTTTGATGAACTCATTTCAAAATGGTCTGCCAGGCCGCTTGCATAAACTCGATTTTCGGCAAGCTCTTAATCATCCTCGCACGCTGCAAAGGGGTCGCCGTACCGGATAGAAAATTGGTCAGCGCAATTGGTTCCACGTCGCCGAACATAGCCATGAAGTAGCCCGGTGCGCTCTGCGGATTTGATTCAAGAGCTTGCAGAAAGACTTTGTCCATCCATTGGTCAACACGAGCCGTTTTGTAGACGGGAAGCACGGTGTCGCGATGCGCCAAGTCGCTTTTGGCAATGGCGTCAGCCAGCGCACGCGAGTCGCCTACCGTGTTCAAAAATGCAAATCCCGTGGAAGGCCGCAAAGTGCCCGCGTTGCGGCCCAGAGGGATGATGCGTGCGCGCGGTACGGGCTTAGGAGTCTGCAAGTTCAGCACGCCGCGCTCTTGATAAACGGTGTTGAAGCCGATGCCAGGCCAGCGCTGCGCAAGGTAGTGCCTGATTTGGCGGGCATAGTCTGGAGGGCATGACCAGCGCGATATCCAGGTTGTCTCCACCAAAGCACGACGCGCCGAATAGGGCAGGACATAAAAGAAGTGAAGGCCTGATTCACAGGGCTGAAAGTCCATCAAGTCGACTGTGCTGGTATCGAAGCAGTCTTGATCCGCTTCGAGCTCCCAGCCTTCAAAATGCTGTGCCAAAAAACCCGATGATTCGGAGGTTGGCGGGCGGGCGTCCATCACCCAGTGGGCGCGTAACGGCGCTGCTGTGTCTGCGTTGGCCAACTGCACTTCAACAGCCGCGCCGTCCTTCAGCCCAATGACCTCCTCACCCAATCGCACTTGCACATGGCCGCTTGCCGCTATGGCTTTCAGGGCGTGGTTGTAGAAAACATCTGCATCAATACTGCAATAAGGGCGCACTGACTTATGCAACGCAGTCTGCCCGTTGTAGCTCACGCGCCACTGGTGCCAGCGGTGCCGCTCCAGCGCCTGGTAGCGATGGGGGCTGGTGGCCCAATAGCTCCAGGTGCGGTCACGATGGAACTGCGTGCGCTGCTCCAAGACCAGGACTTTGAGATGACTGAACTGAGGTTCGGCCAATTCAACAGCCAATGCCAGGCCGCTTAAGCCACCGCCTACGATAATGATGTCCCAGAGGCTTTGCATGGGCAGACTTTAACGTTTGCCGCTGCCCCTTGGGGCAGGTCTGTTTTACAGTTGCGCCATCGCCTCACGCAGCTTGGTTTCACGAACCACTTGGCGAATGGCGTAAAGGGCCAGTATGCCAAAGCCGACTTTGTTGAACAGGTCGGCAAAGTTGTAAACCAGCGCGCGGGTCACGCGCATGCCGGGCGAGTTGGAGACCAGCGTGATCGCCGCATTGCGATCAAGGTAGATCAAGACAATCTTCTTGATGCCCATCATGGTGGCAAACAGATCGTCCTTGGTGCGGCAGGCTTCGATTTTTGCGATCACCGCCCCAGCGTCGCTTGCCAATAACGAGCTCACATCGCGCACCATATTGCCTTTAATGGTTTCAAGCTCTGGGAATGAATTCATCCCCGGCACCAACATCGAGGCGGGTGCGCTCTGATACGTGGGCTGCGGTTGGGGTTGTGGGGCCGGTTGTGAAGCCATCACGTTCGCGCCATTGCCCACCCGCATCGGTGTCATTGAGACAACATTGGCAGATGTGGAAGCCACCTCCAGAAAACCCTGCTCCATCAGCCCTTGCAGCACGATGGACGATGACGGCAGCTGCGGGTTCCTCGCGGCGAGTTGATCCACGCTGGATTCGCCGTCGACAACCAGCAAGTAGCTGGCCATCCGCATGGGCAATCCGGTAGACTTAAAGGCAACTTCATCGATGCCTTTGAGTGATTTACGGTAGACGATAGACATAGTTTATTTTCGACGAAGTGAGTGTTTTCGATCAGCTCATCGGCAAGAAGCCAGAGTCTTTGGATTCGGAGTCGATGCGTGGTAGGCCGCTGGTGCGGGTTCCCGCCGACACAAATGCGTCAAACCGACTCACCGCCTCTTTAGAGACGGTGCCCATGCGGCGCAGATAGCCCATGCTTTCCAGAATTTGGAATTTCTCGTCGATGGGCTTGAATGCGGTGAGGAAGGGCGCGTATTGCGCGACCGGGCACACGCCGTCCACCATTGAAAGAATCGTTTTCAGATTCGGGGCCAGCGGTGCCGCCGCATTCTGTGACGCCGCCATGCCTTTGGGGGTAACTGCAAAAACAACGTCCATCAGGTCAGCCATTAAAGATACTCCCGCAGAATTTGCCGAATTTGCGAGACGTGCTCTTGTGTGGCCGGCCCCACATGCGCAATCACCTGCTCATAGCCGCCCAGCGTGGCACCCAGTTGCTCCAGCGATTCCAGAGACTCAAGCTCTTTCAGAATGCTGAAGCTGTCAACTGGAATGTGGGTCAAGACGAAAGTTGCCATCAAGTCCACCGCGCGGGTCAATGCCTGCTTGCGCATGGGGTTCTCCGCATTGGTTGCCACCATCATGGTGCTGTGCCGTGACATCATCATCGTGTCGGGGCCGGATGCTGCATCTCGGCCCTAAAAGCTGTCTGTCAAGCGCGGAAGGGGTGCGTCAGGCTTGGCATCAGCCGTAATTATCCGCAGCAGGCCCGCCGCATAAAGAGACTGCAGCACACCGCGCACGTCGCCAAACGCCTGGAGGTTTTGCACCAGCACTTCGAGGTCTGTTTTGCCGTCAACCAGCTTGAGCAGGGACTTCAGTTTGCGTGGAAGGGCTGATTCAGCGCTGTAAGCAGCGACTTGACCTTCTGGCGTGCGTGCATACAGTGTCATCCAGCCACCCACTTGGGAAAAAAGACAAAGGGAGGGGTTGACAGCAGAGGTTTATGCATCGCTTTATGTTACCAGTTGCAAATAGGATTAACATCAGCAAACTGCTTCAGAAGCGGTAATAGTCGGCAGAATTCCAACAAAACTTGTAGCGGGCTAGTTCTTGTCGTACTGGGGCACTTGAGGGATCGACTTGAATTCCTAAAAATAGCAGGAGAGCAATACTCAGCTTGACAATACATGGCGTACCAGTTAAGAATATACCCACTATGGGTACAAACACACGCAAACTAAAAAAAATAAACAAGGTCGCCCTGCAACCGAATCTGGCCGACGCGCTATTTCCGAAAGTGCGCCAGCGCGTGTTGGCAGTTTTGCTGGGTCAGCCGGAGCGAAGCTTTTACACCACCGAAGTGATTGGCCTGGCACAGTCTGGCAGCGGTGCTGTGCAACGCGAACTGACGGCGCTGACGGATGCCGGCCTGCTGACCGTCACCAAGCTTGGGGCTCAAAAACACTACCAGGCCAATGAAGATTCGCCCGTGTTCATGGAGATGCATTGGTTGGTGATGAAGACGATGAACGTCGCTGCGCAGTCGACTTGAAGCAACTGACCTAGGGTTCAGAAACCTGCGGGCAGCTGCACCCGCAGCAGTTGCGCGGCAATCGCCGGGTCATCGGCATCAGTCACCAGGTTGATCACGATTCCATCGCCATTGGCATTAGCGGGTGGCGCCACGGCAATGCCTTCCACTTTTGGCCCACCAACGAGCCGCCACAGCGCGCGCAATTTTCCATCCACACCCACCACGCCCATGGCGCTGCCAGCGCAGGTACCGTCCAGAAAGCTGTTGGCGGTGTTTTCAGCGACGGCACTGAATAGCCAAGCACCGTCCGTGAGCGGCGCTCCGTCGGTCAGCCCCAACGGCACTCCATCTACTTCGCCCAGCTTAATGTCCTTGATCGCTTTTGGCAATGGCGGTATTTGGGTTTTTCCGACGAGCCAGGGGAAAATCTGATTCCAGTCATAACAGATGCAGGCATTGCGCGCATCACCTTTGTTGCCGCGTTGTAGCAGGCGAAGCTCTCCGCTTGAGACGAAAGCACCTTCGATGTTCAGGTCGGCAAAGCGCTTTCTCAAAGGCTCATAAAGCGGCATCAAATCCATGTGCGCGATGCGCTCGGTGAGATTGCCGCTTGAATCCAACGCGATCAATACGCCCGTCTGTCGCGTGGGTTTGGAACCTGAGCCCAAAGCCAGCAATGCGCCATACGGGCAACCGGGCAGGCTTGGCAGCACCGCCAAAGTCTCCAGATCCGGTTTGGCTTTTTTCCGCTTGGCTTTGTCTTTGGGCAAATCGCCTTCAAACAGACGGGTCAGCTCGACGGGCTGCGGATTGCGCGGCGCTGGTTCGTTGGGATGAATCGCATCCAACCTGCCCAGATGCAGCTCGTCATCCGCCACCACAAAAAGGCGCGAGCCCACCTGCACCAGCCCGCTGGCCGCACTCAGGTGTGCTTGTCCACGCGGGTGGAGATGCGCGTTGACGTGCAAATCGCGCACGTGTTCGGGAGTGAGCCAGGCCATCGTCATGGCATGATCTTGTCACAGTTTATAAAGGTATTTTTGTGATGTCTCCAACCCACACGGTTCAAGGTGTTGATGTTTTTGTTGAGGGCACAGGTACGCGAACGGTGGTGATGCTGCACGGCTGGCCAGACACGCATCGCCTGTGGGACAGCACGGTCGATGTACTGAAGGACCAATACCGCTGCGTGCGCTTCACTCTGCCGGGGTTTGATTTGTCCAAGCCGCCCGTTGCCATGCCTTTGGTCAAAATCACCGCGTTGATCGAGTCAATCGTTCAAACCGTTAGCCCCAACGCGCCGGTGACCTTGCTGCTGCACGACTGGGGCTGCATGTTTGGTTATGAATTTGCCAGCGTTCACGCCAGTCGTGTAGCCGCCGTTATCGCGGTGGACATTGGCGACCACAACTCGGGCGACTATTTACGCAGCTTGAGCGGCAAGGCCAAACTCGGCGTATTCGCCTATCAAATTTGGCTGGCGGTTGCTTGGACAATCGGCAGTTATATCAGCACTGGATTGGCCGATCGCATGACGCGCTGGATGGCGCACACCATCGGCTGCCGAACACCCCATGCCAACATGGGCTGGCAAATGAACTACCCCTATGCGATGGCTTGGCTGGGCCAGAGCGGCGGGCTCAAAGGCACGGCCCGCGTCAAACCGATTTGGCCACTGCTCTACATTTATGGTGCGAAGAAGCCCTTCATGTTTCATTCACCGCAGTGGCTGGAGAAGGTCGCGCAAATTTCAGGCAATAGGGTGGAAGAATTTGCGACGGGGCACTGGGTGATGATGCACAAGCCCGCCGAGTTCAATGCCAGCGTCAAGGCTTGGCTGGGCTCGCGGACTTGATCAAACAAGCAGCATCAAATGCTATATTATATATAGCTAACTATCTATATTAAACGAGGGCTAAGACATTAAATTTTCGTAAGAAAACTATTTTAGCGCAATTTTGAACTCCAATATACCCATTATGAGTATGTTGGAGTTCCACTAGCGATCAAAGTGGCTGACGCGTCCTACGCATGTTTGCCAGGTGTCCATCCCTGGCCACCCAACGCCTGGGTGGCCACTGCGGTGGGGCCGGCCTCCAACGGGGTGCCCAGGGTGTCATTCCAGCGGTTTAAAAAAGCAAACATCGCCACCACACCGAGTAGTTCAACAATTTCGCCATCGCTCCAATGTTGCTGCAACTGGGCGAACTGCGCATCAGTGACAGCATTGGGTTGAGACGCAGCAGCCAGCGCGAAATCCAGTGCCAAGCGCTCACGCGGGCTGTAGTGCGGGCTGGTGGCATACGTCCACACGTCGGCTAATTTTGCGTCACTCACTCCAAAATTATGAGCGCCTAACAGCGTGTGAGCTTGGCAATAGAGGCACCCTGCAACTCTGCTGACGACGTGACCGACTAGGCGGCGAAAACCCAAATCCACCTCACCTGCGGGGTCCATCACCGCCGCGTTGAGCTGTGCAAAAGCTTGCACGAGTTTGGGTTTGCGCTGCATCGTGAGCACGCTGTTGGGCGTGAAGCCCAAGGTGCCCAGAAAGAAATCGAAATGCCCTTTGAGCTCGGGCGTGGTCTCAGGCGGCAGGGGCTGTAAACGTGGCATGCGGTTCCCTCCAATCAACCGCACTGAGTCGGCTTTTCAGGCCAGACTACCCATTCACTGGGTTGGCTTTCGCACTGGACTGGGGGCTTGTCTCCAGCCAGCGGCGAACCCGCTCCGCATCTCCCAGGCGGCTGAGCTTGCCAGCAGAATCTAAAAACACCATGATCAACTTGCGTCCAGCAACCTTGGTTTGCATCACCAGGCATTGGCCCGCTTCGGAGATATAGCCAGTTTTTTGCAGGCCGATGTCCCAGGTCGGGTTTTTGATCAAACGGTTGGTGTTGTTGAACTGCAGGGTACGGTCGCCCACGGCCAGCTCGTAGCCGGGTGACGTTGAAAATTCGCGCAGCATCTTGTCGGAGTGCGCCACGTTCACCAGCAGTGCCAAATCACGCGCGCTGGACTGGTTGTTACTGGACAACCCCGTGGGCTCGACGTACTGCGTGTCTTTCATGCCCAGCAACTGCGCTTTGCTGTTCATTTTGCGCACAAAAGCCGTCATGCCGCCCGGGAAGGTACGGCCCAGCGCATGCGCCGCGCGGTTCTCGCTGGACATCAGCGCCAGATGCATTAACTCGCCCCGGCTCAGCTCAGTGCCGACACGCAAACGTGAGCGGCTGCCCTTTTCGGTATCGACATCCGCTTGCGAAATCATGATGACTTCATCTGCCGGTAATTTGGCCTCGCTAATGATCAGAGCGGTCATCAGCTTCGTCAGCGACGCAATCGGCAACACGGCCTGTTCGTTTTTGCTGAACAGCACTTCGCGCGTGTCTTGGTCAATCACCAGTGCCACGCTAGACTTCAAATCCAGCGCGTCTGCAGCACCGTGCAGGCCAGCCACCTCGCCGAATGAGGGCTTGGCGGGGATGATCACCACGGGCCGATTGGGCTTGGCCGACTTGCGTTTGGTCACTGTCACCGACTTGGAAACTTTGCGCTTTTGCGGCGTTTCAGCGACACGGGTGTACGCCACAGGCTTGATGCTGCTCTTACTCTTTTGCGCGGCATCCGCCGTGCCTGCAAAACCCGCTGCAAGCGTCAGCACAAAGGCACACAGCGCAAAAAGTAGAGAGTTATTTAAGAGTTTCAAAGTGTTTCCTGATGCAACATAACGGCAGCGTGAAGCCAAAGGAAGAGACTCAGCGAATCACATTCTCACACGACATCGCCAGTTTATCCAGCTTTGTTACATCAGATCAAGCACTTGCGTGAACCATCTCATCAAATACCTTCAAATATCGGGTAAACCCTAGCCTTGAGCCGCGACCCTATCAGCTTTGCTGTGTAACTTGTTGAGGGCACTCAGATAAGCCTTGGCAGAGGCGACCACGATGTCGGGGTCAGCCCCCACACCGTTCACAACGCGGCCGCTGTTTTGCAGGCGCACGGTGACTTCCCCCTGGCTCTCGGTTGAACCGCTGATGGCGTTTACCGAATAGAGCACCATCTCTGCGCCGCTTTTGACGTGCGTTTCAATGGCCTTCAGGGAAGCGTCAACCGGGCCATTTCCTTCGGAACTGCCCTTAAATTCTTTGCCCGCCACGGTGAACACGACGCTGGCCTGCGGGCGCTCACCCGTTTCGCTGTGTTGCGAGAGCGACACAAAACCATACTCCTCGTTGTCGTGCGTCACGCTTTCGTCACTCACCAGGGCCAGAATGTCCTCGTCAAAAATATCGCTCTTGCGATCTGCGAGTTCTTTGAAACGAGCAAATGCGGTGTTGACATCGGCCTCGCTTTCCATTTGTACACCCAACTCCGTCAGGCGCGCCTTGAAGGCGTTGCGGCCACTGAGCTTGCCCAGCACGATTTTGTTGGCAGACCAGCCGACATCCTCCGCACGCATGATCTCGTAGGTGTCGCGCGCCTTGAGCACACCGTCCTGGTGAATTCCCGAGGCGTGCGCGAATGCGTTCGCACCCACGACCGCCTTGTTGGGCTGCACTACAAAGCCTGTGGTCTGGCTCACCATGCGGCTGGCTGCCAAAATGTGTTTGATGTCGATGTTCATATCCAGACCAAAGTAGTCGCGCCGGGTTCTCACCGCCATCACCACCTCTTCCAGCGAGCAATTGCCGGCGCGCTCCCCCAGCCCGTTGATGGTGCATTCGACCTGGCGCGCGCCGCCAATCTTCACGCCCGCCAGTGAGTTGGCCACCGCCATGCCCAAGTCGTTGTGACAGTGCACCGACCACACCGCTTTGTCGGAGTTGGGAATGCGCTCACGCAAGTCCTTGATGAAGTTACCGTACAGCTCAGGCACAGCGTAGCCCACGGTGTCGGGCACATTGATCGTCGTGGCACCTTCGTTGATCACAGCCTCTAAAACGCGGCACAAAAAGTCGGGGTCGGAGCGGTAGCCGTCTTCGGGGCTGAACTCGATATCGTCCATTAAGTTGCGGGCAAAGCGGGTCGAGAGCTTGCATTGCTCAAACACCTGGTCGGGCGTCATGCGCAGCTTCTTCTCCATGTGCAGTGCGCTGGTCGCGAGGAACAGGTGCAGGCGGCCACGTGCAGCGGGCTTGAGTGCCTCTGCCGCGCGGGACACATCGCGATCATTCGCGCGGGCCAGCGAGCAGATGGTGGATTCTTTGATCGCCTCGGCGATCGCCTTCACGCACTCAAAATCACCGTTGGAGCTGGCCGCAAAACCGGCTTCAATCACATCGACCTTGAGCCGCTCCAACTGGCGGGCGATGCGCAGCTTTTCATCGCGCGTCATAGAGGCGCCAGGCGACTGCTCGCCGTCGCGCAAAGTGGTGTCAAAAATGATGAGTTTGTCGGTCATGGTGTGCTCCAAAAGTCATTTCAAAAAACCAGCAACTTTAAAAACGAACCCCAAAGAAAAACGGCCCGTTGCTGGTAGCGACGGGCCGTTTTGAGGGGGTATGCGCGTGCGCTACCAACTCCGCCCATCGTCTAGAGGCAGTAGCAGTAGTGCTAGCGAAATTCGTTTCATAACCAATAATATAGCATGGATTGATGGTGTGGTTGGAGACTTAAAAAGAGTTTAATTCCACGCCTGATTCTGCTGGCAGCGTATTTTGGGATTACGAGGACTTGGCTGTTTCGACACGACATCAACCTGGCACGGTGTAGGGCACCCGAACGCCAGGGAGTATTGCCGGAAAATCCTTCACATTCCGGGTCACCAACAACCGGCTCTCCGCCAAGGCAGTCGCCCAAATGATGGCATCTGGCAGCTTTATGCGCCTCTTGCGCCGCAAGGCGACGGCTTTGGCTGAGACTTTTGCGTCAAGCGTCAGAAGGGTGAACTTGGACAGGAAACGATCAACAGACATCTGGTCTGCCTCGTCCGTGCCGATTTGCATTTCCATCCACGTGATGATGGAAATCGCTTTGTCGTCGTAGAGATCAACCTCTGCTTTGGCGGCGGAGATGCCGTTCAGGTAGTCGACGAGGATATTGTTGTCAAAAAGCGCGTTCAAACCCGCTTTCATACCGACTTACCACTCTTGGCGCAGTTTGTTTTGAAAAGCCAAACCATCCACCTTCTTAGCGCGCCATAGGCCAAACGCGTCGCCTGCGGCTTTGTCAGCATCCGCAGCATCGGCAGATTTGAATTGTTCGAGGTAGTTCGACACCGCCTGACGGATCAGCTCCGCGCGGGAAACATGTTGCGATGCTGAGATTTCATCCAACAATGACAAGTCTTGATCAGCAAACCCCACCAATGTACGACGCATGTTTCGCTCCTATGACATCTGATATCACTGTCATACCATAAAACGATATCAAACACTCGAGCTGCGTCCTCAATGCAGCCCACGCTCATCCGGCTCTTCAGTCGAGGTGCTGATCACGCTGGTCTGCTGGCCTTTGGTTTTTCGCCACACGTAGACCACGTAGCCACTCATGCCATAGGCGATGAAGAGGCCGAAAATGATGGTGGGCGGGTCGATGTTAATGACTGCGATACCCAGCGCGATCAGCACGATGACGGCGAACGGCACGCTTTTCTTCATACTCAAATCTTTGAAGCTGTAAAACGGCACATTGGTGACCATGGTGAGCCCGGCGTACATCGCCACGCCAAAGGTGATCCAGGGAATTGACAGGCCCCACAGCTTGTCGGTGCCTTCAAAGCCCAGTTCAGTCATCAACCAAATGAAACCGGCCACCAAGGCAGCCGCCGCAGGTGACGGCAGGCCCTGGAAGTAACGCTTGTCCACCACGGCGGTGTTGACGTTGAAACGGGCCAGGCGCAGCGCCGCGCAGGCGCAGTAAACAAACGCCGCCAGCCAGCCCCAGCGGCCCAGGCCCTGCAACGCCCACATGTACGCAATCAAGGCGGGTGCTGCGCCAAAAGAAACCATATCTGACAGCGAATCCATCTGTTCGCCGAATGCGCTTTGGGTGTTGGTCATGCGCGCCACGCGACCGTCCAGGCTGTCGAGCACCATAGCGGCGAAAACACCCAGCGCGGCTTTGTCAAACTCGATGTCTACCGCCATCAAAATCGCATACAGGCCACTGAACAGGGCGGCCAGTGTGAACAGGTTCGGCAGTATGTACAGGCCCTTGCGGCGCTTGCGCACCACGACAGCATCGTTCTCTACGAACACGGACTCTTCACCATCATGCATTTGCTATTCCTCCAACGCTCAACAACACGCCGAACGTCACCTTGACGGTATAGCACAAGCCACGCCCCCAACACAAGCGCCCAACGCACGTTACCGACACCTTTGAAGCGGGCCATGAAAAAGGCCACCGAAGTGGCCCTGACGATCGCAATGACTGCGCGCCGATCGGCGCTCAATTGCGAGTTTGATCGACCAGCTTGTTTTTGGCGATCCAAGGCATCATGGCGCGCAGCTTGGCACCCACCACTTCGATCTGATGCTCGGAGTTCAGCCGGCGCTTGGAGAGCAGCGTCGGCGCGCCAGCCTTGTTTTCCATGATGAAGCTCTTGGCGTATTCGCCGGTTTGGATGTCTTTCAACACCTGCTTCATGACCTTTTTGGTCTCGTCCGTCACGATGCGCGGGCCGGTGACGTACTCGCCGTACTCCGCGTTGTTGGAGATCGAGTAATTCATGTTGGCAATGCCGCCTTCATAAATCATGTCCACAATCAACTTCAACTCGTGCAGGCATTCAAAATACGCCATTTCAGGCGCGTAGCCCGCTTCAACCAAAGTCTCAAAGCCAGCCTTGATCAGCTCGACCGTGCCGCCGCACAAAACAGCTTGCTCGCCGAACAAATCAGTCTCGGTCTCTTCACGGAAGTTGGTTTCGATGATGCCGGCTTTACCGCCGCCGTTGGCCATCGCGTAGGAGAGCGCCAGATCGCGCGTGCGGCCTGATTTGTCTTGGTGGATGGCAATTAAATGGGGCACACCGCCGCCTTGCGCGTAGGTGCCGCGCACCGTGTGGCCGGGAGCCTTCGGCGCGACCATCCACACGTCCAAGTCTGCACGGGGCGTGACCAGGCCGTAATGCACGTTGAAGCCGTGCGCGAACACGAGGGACGCGCCTTGCTTGATGTTGGGCTCCACGTCGTTTTTGTAGACTTCGCCGATTTGCTCATCGGGCAGCAGAATCATGACGACATCAGCCGACTTGACTGCATCAGCCACTTCAGCGACCTTGAGGCCCGCCTTCTCGACCTTGGGCCAGGAAGCGCCGCCTTTGCGCAGACCCACCACGACTTTCACGCCGCTGTCGTTCAAATTCTGCGCGTGCGCGTGGCCCTGGCTGCCGTAGCCGATGATGGCCACGGTTTTGCCCTTGATCAGGCTCAAATCACAATCTTTGTCGTAAAAAACTTTCACTTTTATCTCCTTGGTAAATTAATCAAATCAGCTCAAAAATCTAACGTTCAAACTCGCAGAATCCGTTCGCCGCGCCCAATACCGCTGGAGCCGGTGCGCACGGTCTCCAAAATGGCCCCGCGCTCAATCGCTTCCAGAAACGCGTCATTCTTGGACTGGTCGCCGGTCAACTCGATGGTGTAACTCTTCTCGGTCACGTCGATGATGCGGCCCCGGAAGATGTCGGCCATGCGCTTCATCTCTTCGCGCTCTTTGCCGACGGCGCGCACCTTGACCATCATCAGCTCGCGCTCGGTGTAAGCGCCTTCAGTCAGGTCAACGACTTTGACGACTTCGATCAAGCGGTTCAGATGCTTGGTGATTTGTTCGATCACGTCGTCTGAGCCGGAGGTTTGAATCGTCATGCGCGACAGCGTCGGGTCTTCGGTGGGGGCCACCGTGAGCGATTCAATGTTGTAACCACGGGCCGAAAACAGGCCCACCACGCGGGAAAGAGCGCCAGGCTCGTTTTCCAGCAAAACTGCAATGATGTGTTTCATAAGCGCAAGATTCCTCTTTTCGCTGCCCTCCCCTGGCGGCGGTAACCGGCAGGCTTGGCAAGCAATAGATTCATCAAAAGTTGAGTTGAAAAATCAGTTTACTATTAAAATAGTAGCTATCTATGAAATACATACGAGAGCTAGAGGTCTATTTTATTGATAATTTAGCTATTCTTC
>JANOTO010000404.1:0-4331 GCA_031416395.1 Rhodoferax sp.
ACCGAGGTCTGTAGCTGTTCTACCCGTAGGAGGTTAAATTCATTGGACATTTTGATATCCTATAAGCAATCATAATGGCTATTATTGCTATCTTACGCAGAAGCAATTGTCTATTATTTGCTTATCTTTTAGGAAGCAAAATATTAAATTATGATGAACTAAATGGAAGCAAAAAAGTCTGCTTTGCTACATTTCCAGGAAATCGATGCGTCAAAGCCCGCCAGTTCCCACCATTTCGAACGCAAGCTCCTCTATTCGTCGCTTCATCTCCCAGAAAACTCCGAGGGTGCGCCTTCGCAATCTCGCAGCCCTAGGTACCCGCCGCCGCCAACGGCTGGAAACCCGCAAACACCCCACCAATTTTGAAGATTCCGCTGACCCGCGCTACATTGGCCCCATCCGCCTGCACCAGGCCTTGCATGAACACCAGGCTGCGGGTGGTGCGCAGAATTTGCGCCTCGCCCTGCACCCACGCACCCAGGGCCGAGGGGCCAAGGTAATCGACTTGCAGATTGATGGTGGGCAGGAAGCGGCCGTCAAGGTCATTGCTCAGTACCATCGCCGTCATCGGCAGCAGCATGTCGCAAAACGTCGCCATCATGCCGCCGTGGCAAATCTGCATCGGGTTGCAGTGGCGCGGCTCAACGCGAAATCCCATCTGCATTCCTGCCTCTGAGCGGCGCGTGTACAGCGGGCCGTTCGCGTTGATGAAACCGTCGCCAAAGAAACGCGGCTTGAAGCCTGCGGGGATATTCAGAGTGTCGAGAGTCGTCGTTTGAGCAGTTTGCATTCAGGGTACTATATTATTAATAGCTAATTGCGTATTAAATACGAGAGCTAGAGGGCGATTTGTTTAATAATTTTGTGATTTTTCGTCAAAATTCATAAAAAATTAACTCCCAGGTTAATTTCATTCACCAATCTTGACCACCACACGCCCGCGTACGGTGCCTGCCATCAGCTCGTGCGCTTTGGCGATGGCAGCGTCCAGGGGCACGTCGATGATCATTTTTTCCAGCAAATTCACATCCAAGTCGCTGGCCAGCCGATCCCACGCGCGCTGGCGTTTGGCCAACGGGGCCATCACCGAATCGACACCGGCCAGCGTCACGCCACGCAAAATAAAGGGCATCACGCTGGTGGGCAAATCCATGCCCTGCGCGAGGCCGCAGGCGGCAACCGTGCCGCCGTAGCGGGTTTGCGCCAATGCGTTGGCCAGCGTGTGCGATCCCACCGCGTCCACCACGCCGGCCCAGCGTTCTTTTTGAAACGGCTTGCCTGCCGCGATCAGCGTGGCGCGGTCGATGATTGAAGCCGCACCAAGCGATTTCAAATACGCCTCCTCGCTCATTTTGCCCGTGGCAGCCACCACCTGGTAGCCCAGTTTGCCCAACAGTGCAATCGCCACGCTGCCGACGCCACCGGTCGCGCCGGTGACCAGCACTTCACCATCGCCGGGCTTCACGCCATGATCTTGCAATGCCAGCACGCACAGCATGGCGGTGTAGCCTGCGGTGCCAATCGCCATGGCCTGGCGCGGCGTGAACGCGGCGGGCAGCTTGACCAGCCAGTCGCCCTTGAGTCGAGCAGTCTGCGCCAGGCAGCCCCAGCGCGTCTCACCCACGCCCCTGCCGTTGTGGATGAAGGTGTCGCCCACCTTCCACGCTGGGTGGCTGGACGCAGTCACCGTGCCCGCCCCATCAATGCCCGCCACCATCGGCCAACTGCGCACCACCGGGCTTTTGTTGGTGATGGCCAGGCCATCCTTGAAATTGAGCGTGGAATAAGCGACCGACACTGTGACGTCGCCGTCTGCCATAGGCGGCAGCTGACCGTCGTCAACCTGCGTCACGCTGGCCTTGAAGCCGTCAGTGTTTTCCAAAAGTAGTGCTTTGAACATCATGAATCCTCTTTTAATATTAAAAATCAACAAGTTAAAGTGTAATTAGAGAATAAACTTTAACTTGACACTAGGCCTTGGAGGCAAGTATGCTCTGCCCCATGCCAGTGCTCACCCGTTTAAGCCTAAAGACCTCAGCAACTGTACCTGCGATCCTGCTCGCCTGCGTGATGGCGAGCACCGCACATGCAGAGCCAGCCGCAGCCGACGACATGGATCGCTTGCTGGCAGACAAGGGGCTGCTCACCCAGATCGCCCAAGTGCGTGAAAGCGTGTCGAGCAAGGCCTCAGAGCTGGTCGTCACCGCGCTGGGCTTCCTGGGCGTGCCTTACAAGCGCGGCGGCAACACCTTTGAGACTGGTTTTGACTGCAGCGGCTTCGTGCGCGCAATGTACGAGCAGACGGTGGGCCTGATCTTGCCGCGCAAGGCCGAGCAGCAAGCAGCGGCCACCCAGCAGATCGAAAAATCCGAGCTGCAACCCGGCGACCTGGTGTTCTTCAACACCCTGAGGCGCACGTTCAGCCATGTCGGCATTTATGTGGGCGAAGGCAAGTTCATCCACTCGCCCAAGCCGGGTGCGCAGGTGCGGGTGGAAGACATGCATAAAAGCTATTGGCACTCGCGCTTTGATGGGGCGCGGCGGGTGACGGCTGGCGCGGGACCCGTTTTTGCCGCACCCTCCGTGCTCTCTACAGCAGCCCAGTGAATCGCTAATGTGTGACGTGATCGATGTTCGGCTGAAAAGTCGATTTTCTTTACAGTTCCTGCCCCGGATTTTCACAGTGTAGAACGGGTTTACCCGGCAAAAAGCAAGCGTACTTCTCAAGCCTCAGTCGAATCTGCCTCGTTTTTTGGCAGAGTCAGCCCGACACCACGTTCGGCCTCCAAGCTTTTGCACATTAGTTCACGGATTTGTCGAAAAAATTGACAGCCAATGTTCGCTTTCGCGCTAAACCCTTACTGTTTGTCACATTGAAATCCAGTTGACACTTGATTTCGTCCTAGTTTTGGCGAAACGCTGTACGTGTTTTCCCTTAATGTAAAGCAGGCGGCATAACTCTTGCTTAACTCGTGCACCACTTAGCGCTGGTCGGTGCCGGGTTTCACCCCGGTGTCAATTTGAGCTAGGTAATGACAACCCCTGGTGTCTCTGGTCCAAAAGGCTGGAGATATTTCGACAACTCTCACCAATGACCTATTGGACGCACATACGGGATGCAAAAACCAACACACATAAATTGAACGCCAATTCAGGGCCATACAGAATTTTGTTGGGCCCGTTCGCTGGAAACCTTGACTTTTTCTCTCTCTCATCTTGCCCGCCGGTCACTCGCCAGAAGCAAGTAAAAAAATTTAAACCGAAGGACTTTTCATGAAAACAAAGATGTTCAACAGATTACTGGCAGCCTTTGCGCTCACCGTTGCGGCAGCAGTGCCCGCCCATGCCGGGCCGATCATCGATTTTGACAATGGTTTGGACACATCCTTTTCCCCCTTTGCTCCGCTCCTCACTCACACGGATGCCGTGGTGCAAGGCGATTTTTTCGTCGCGATGTACAGCACGAAAGCAGGCGCAGCTTTGGGTGACCTGGTCGGCTCACTGGTTGACGGCACTGATTCCGCTGGGGCTTGCTCTGGGATTATTTGTCCCGCCAACGGCACCCAGTTCCTCGCGGCACTCAATGATGGCCTGCCAGACATTGGCCGCCTAGATGGCGGCTACTTCCGCATGCAGTCGTTTGATGCCAGCTTTATTGCAGCATCCGGTAACGTTGTGCCTGCTATCTCGATGTTGCTGCGTGTCGAAGGCTATGACGGAAATACGCTTGCCTTCATTCAGGATTTCCAATTGGCTGGCCCCGTGGGCGGTGGCTACAGCTTCAGCACCTTCGCTTTGAGCAGCTTGAATGCCAGCCGTGACGTGACGGAAATCGCCTTTCGTGGCTTTGCCTGCAATGCCGCAGGTAGCTGCTCACGCAGTTTGGATCAAGCCCAGTTCGCGCTGGACAACATCGCTTTCGTTCCGGAACCCGGCTCCCTCGCCCTGCTCGGCTTGGGCCTTGCTGGATTGGCAGCAATGCGCCGCCGCCGCATTGCTCAAATCTGAATTACATTCAAATAACTCAAGCAACAACGAGGAATCATAATGAAACTACGTCCTGTATCGCTCGCCACCCTGCTCGTGATGGGTGTCGCCGCGAACGCTGTCATGGCCCAAAGCCGCAGCACTTATATCGTTCAACTGGCCGCTGAGCCCGCAGCCACTTACTCTGGCAACGTCGCGGGCTATGCCGCTACTCAGCCTACGGCGGGTAACCGCTTTAATTCCCGCTCGTCAGCCGCACTGGCTTATTCCGCGTATCTGGAAGCGCAGCAAGCCAGCGTTGCGGCGATTGTTGCCAACGCACCCATCGTCGCGAAGTACAAAAC
>JANOTO010000405.1:0-2489 GCA_031416395.1 Rhodoferax sp.
GCACAGTTGAAATGCCGTCGAGGTGTGTACAAGTGGAAAACGCGTAAAACTACGCTCTTCCATTTCAAGGACTCAGATGCCCGACGCACTGTCTGCGGATCAGTTACACAAAATGCACGCCTACTGGCGCGCGGCGAACTACCTGTCTGTGGGGCAAATCTATCTGCAAGGCAACCCACTGCTGGACGTACCCCTCCAACCCGCCCACGTCAAACCACGCTTGCTGGGGCATTGGGGCACGACACCGGGCCTGAACCTGCTCTATGTGCATTTGAATCGGTTGATCAAACAACGCAGCCTGAACATGATGTACATCATGGGCCCAGGCCATGGCGGGCCAGGTGTCGTGGCGAACTCGTATCTGGAAGGCTCGTATACCGAGCGCTATCCGGCCATTGAGCAAAACCGCAACGGTTTGCAGCGGCTGTTTCGCCAGTTCTCATGGCCGGGTGGCATCTCCAGCCACGTCTCGGCGGAAATCCCTGGCTCCATTCACGAAGGCGGCGAGCTGGGTTACTCCCTGGCGCATGCGTATGGTGCGGCCTTCGACAACCCGAGCCTGATCGTCGCTTGCATCATCGGCGACGGCGAGGCCGAGACCGGTGCGCTGGCGGCCAGTTGGCATTCCAACAAGTTCTTGAATCCGGTGGGCGACGGCGCCGTGCTGCCGATTCTTCACCTCAACGGCTTCAAGATTGCCAACCCCACCGTGTTGGCACGCATCAGCCATGAAGAATTGGCCGATTTGATGCGCGGCTACGGTCATGAACCTTTTTTTGTCGAGGGCGACGACCCGATGCAGGTGCACCAAAGTCTAGCGGGCACGCTCGACTTTGTTTTGGCTCAGATTCAAAAAATTCAGGCCGAGGCGCGGTCAGCTCAAAACAAAGGCGACATCCAGCGCCCCCGCTGGCCGATGATCGTGTTGCGCACGCCCAAGGGCTGGACGGGCCCGAAGTTTGTCGATGGCAAACCGGTTGAAGGCACTTGGCGCGCGCACCAGGTGCCAATTGCAGACTTCAAAACGCCCGAACATTTGCAGCAGCTCGAAAACTGGCTCAAAAGCTACCGCCCGCAGGAGCTGTTTGACGAAACGGGCAAATTGCGCGATGAGATTGCTGCACTTGCGCCCAGCGGTACCCTACGGATGGGCTGTAACCCGCATGCCAACGGCGGCGGATTGTTGCAGGATTTGACAATGCCGAATTTTCACGACTATACCGTCGCCGTGCCGTACCCCGGCAGCGTGGACGCAGAGGCGACGCGCGTGATGGGCGGATTTGTGCGCGATGTGATGAAGTTGAATCTGGCGACCCAAAACTTCAGAATCTTCGGCCCGGACGAGACCGCCTCCAACCGCCTGGATGCCGTCTATGCCGTCAGTGGCAAGGCCTGGATGGCTGACGTGGAGGACCGCGATACCAACCTCAGCACGCAAGGCCGGGTGATGGAAGTGCTGAGCGAGCACCTGTGCGAAGGCTGGCTTGAAGGCTACTTGCTGACCGGGCGGCACGGCCTGTTCTCGTGCTACGAAGCCTTCATCCATATCATCGACTCGATGTTCAACCAGCATGCCAAATGGCTTAAGGTGAGCCAGCAGATTCCCTGGCGTGAGCCGATTGCGTCGCTGAACTATTTGCTGTCATCGCACGTGTGGCGGCAGGATCACAACGGCTTCTCGCACCAGGACCCCGGTTTCATGGACCATGTTGCGAACAAGAAATCCGAGATCGTACGCATTTATCTTCCGCCCGATGCCAACTGTCTGCTGTCTGTCACCGACCACTGCTTGCGTAGCCGTAATTACGTCAATGTGATCATCGCGGGCAAACAGTCTCAAGCCCAATGGCTGGACATGGACGCTGCGGTGCAGCACTGTACGGCGGGCGCCAGCATCTGGGAGTGGGCGAGCCATGGCGACGCCGAAAGCAGCGCCGACCCCGACGTGGTGATCGCCTGCGCGGGCGACGTGCCTACGCTCGAAGCGCTGGCTGCAGTGACGCTGTTGCGCACCTATGTGCCCGACATCCGCATCCGCTTCATCAACGTGGTGGATTTGATGGTGCTACAGAGCGCATCCAACCATCCGCACGGCCTGCACGATGATGCATTTGACGCGCTGTTCACCCGAGACAAACCGGTGATTTTCGCCTTTCATGGTTACCCCTCGCTGATTCATAAGCTGACTTACCGCCGCAGCAACCACGACAACTTTCACGTGCGCGGCTACCAGGAAGAAGGCACCACCACCACCGCCTTTGACATGGTAGTTTTGAACCAGCTAGACCGCTATCAACTGGCGCTGGACGCGATCACGAGAATCCCCCGCTTCGCGAACTTGGTCGCCGCCGAAACCGCGCGCCACCAGGCCACCATCGCGCGACATAAGCTCTACATCAGCATGCATGGCGACGACCTGCCCGAAGTCAAAGACTGGCGCTGGAGCCGATGACATCAATGACACCCATGATCGTTTTGGCGCTCAACAG
>JANOTO010000406.1:0-4214 GCA_031416395.1 Rhodoferax sp.
CCGATTCCCCACGCAGCGGTGAATACCAAAGCCGAAGGCCAAATGTTGGCGCGGCCGCGCGCGGTCAATGATGAATTGGTTCGGCTTGTCAATCGCTTCCTCATCCCGGTTACCCGACAAGTACCACATCACCACCTTGTCACCCACCTTGATGTGCTGGCCGCCCAGTTCCGTATCGACCAGCGCGGTGCGCCGCATGTGCGCCAGCGGCGTTTGCCAGCGAATGATCTCGGGCACCAGGCTTTCGACCAGGGCCGGGTTGGCGCGCAGTTTGGCAAACTCAATCGGGTTTTGATGCAGTGCCAACAGGCCACCCGTCATCGAGCTGCGCGTGGTGTCGTTGCCTCCGACAATCAGCAAACTCAGGTTGCCCATGAACTCATGCGCGCTCATGTTGCGGGTGGCGGGGGCGTGCGCCAACATCGAGATCAAGTCATTCTTCGGCTCGGCGTTCACCCGCTCATTCCACAGCCGGGTGAAGTAGGCCAGGCAATTCTCCAGCTCCTTGCTGCGCGCCTCCAACGAAGGCATCAGCCTGCCCGGCCCGACGGCAGAAGTCGTCACGTCAGACCAATGCGTGAGCAGCTTGCGGTCTTCAAACGGAAAGTCAAACAGCGTGGCCAGCATCTGCGTGGTCAGTTCGATTGACACCCGCTCGACCCAGTTGAACGTCTGGTTGCGCGGCAGCTCGTCCAGCACTTTGGCGGTGCGGCTTCGGATCGTGTCTTGCATCGTTGCTAGATTCGCCGGTGCCACGATGTTGCTGACGCTTTTGCGCTGCAAGTCATGCTCGGGCTGGTCCATCGCGATGAAGCTGGGACGGCGCTGCGCCATCGGCTCGTCGAAGATCACGATGCCGCCCTTGGCCCAGTCTGACGAATAAATGCCGTGGTTCGTGTCCACATGCATGATGTCCGCGTACTTCGTCACCGACCAGAAGCCACCGTTGATCGCATTGGTCTGGTAATGCACAGGAGCATCGCGGCGCAAGCGCTCAAAATAGTAGCCCACGGTGTCGTCTTGAAACAGGCGCGGTTTACTGACGTCGATGCGATCCAGCGGCATTGCGAAGGCCTCAGCGCGGGCGCTGTCGCTGTCGCTAAGTGCGTTTGGGGTGAGGGTGGTTGACGCTGACAATGGATGTCTCCTTCTCCAGTGATCCAGTGGTTTACCTCATGATGCACGCTTTTCGGTGCGTAGCGCAAGCACCTGGCTGACACGGCAGCTCGAGGCTGCTGTCAATCCGGTCAACAGGATCGTCAGGTATTCCTAACCAGCTCCATCACCGCATCAGCAAACACGTCTGGCACTTCCTGCGGCATGTTGTGGCCAACGCCCGGCACCACGCGGTGTTCGCGCTCACCCGTGAACAAGTGGCCGTGCTGCGACGCTGGGGCAACAGGCCGCACGCCGTCATCTGCGCCATCAAACGTGATGCTGCGCACCGTGATGGGCGGCTGCGCGGCCAAGCGACGCTCGATGTCCAGCAGCGCAGGGTCGCCTGCTGCCAAGGCGTATCGGTGGCGATAGGATTGAATGACGACTTCGACAAAGTCAGGGTTGTCAAACGCCGCCGCGCTGCGCTCAAACGTGGCTTCGTCAAACGCCCAGGTGGGCGACCAGAGCTTCCACAACAGTTTGCAGATGCCACGTCGATCTTTGGCCAGACCTGCACGCCCGCGCTCGCTGTGGAAGTAGTACTGGTACCAGTAGCTGCGCTCGTTCTCAGGCGTGTCCGGCACCATAGATTGGGCAATATTCTGAATGTTGTAGCTGTTGAACGAGACCAGGCCCGCGCAGCGCTCTGGCCACAACGCCGCCACCACGCACGCAGCGCGGCCTCCCCAGTCGTATCCTGCCAACACCGCGTTTGAAAGATGCAGCGCGTCCATCAGCTCACGCAAGTCATTGCCCAGCGCAGCCTGCTCGCCCGAGCGCGGCGTTGAGTCACTTAAAAATCGTGTCGCCCCAAACCCGCGCAGGTACGGCACGTAAACGCGGCAGCCGTGCGCGGCCAGCAGCGAGGCGACTTCGGCGTAGGCGTGAATGTCATACGGAAAGCCGTGCATGAGGAACACCGGCGGGCCGTCTGGCGGCCCCGCTTCATGCAGCGCCACGCTGAGCACGCCAGCCTGGATGTTTCGGGTGGTGAGAAGAGTGCTCATGTTTACTATTAAATATATAGCTGCTTATGCGTATTATTCGAGAGCTAGAGGCCTTTTTTATTCAATGAATTCGAAAAAACGCTCTGAAATTCATGAAAATGAACCTGGGAGTTAATTTTTCGTCTTTCTTGACCCCTTACGTCGAAATCAAAAAATAACCACGCCACGAATCGACTCACCGCGCTTCATCAAATCGAAGCCTTTGTTGATATCTTCCAGCGGCATGGTGTGGGTGATGAGGTCATCGATATTGATCTTGCCGTCCATGTACCAATCAACGATCTTCGGTACATCGGTGCGGCCGCGCGCGCCACCAAAGGCCGAGCCCTCCCACTTGCGGCCCGTCACCAGTTGAAAGGGCCGCGTGCTGATCTCCGCACCCGCTTCGGCCACGCCGATGATGATGCTGCGACCCCAGCCTTTGTGCGTACACTCCAGCGCCTGGCGCATGACCTTGGTGTTGCCGATGCACTCAAAACTGTAGTCCGCGCCGCCATCGGTCAGTTGAACAATCGCATCGACGACATTCTCAGTCTCTGTGGGGTTGATGAAATGCGTCATGCCAAATTTGCGCGCCATCGCCTGGCGTGCGGGGTTGATGTCCACGCCGATGATCTTGTCCGCGCCAACCATCTTTGCGCCTTGAATCACATTCAGCCCAATGCCGCCCAGGCCAAACACCACCACGTTGGCGCCCGCCTCCACCTTGGCCGTGAACAGCACCGCACCAATGCCCGTCGTCACCCCGCAGCCGATGTAGCAGACCTTGTCAAACGGCGCATCTTTGCGAATTTTGGCGAGTGAAATTTCAGGCGCAACGGTGTAGTTGCTGAAGGTCGATGTGCCCATGTAGTGAAAAATCGGCTTGCCATCCAGGCTAAAACGGCTGGTGGCATCGGGCATCAAGCCCTTGCCCTGCGTGCCGCGAATCAACTGGCACAGATTGGTTTTGCGCGACAGGCAAAATTTGCAGGTGCGGCACTCCGGCGTGTACAGCGGAATGACGTGATCGCCCTTTTGCAGCGTGGTCACGCCCGGCCCGACATCGACCACAATGCCCGCGCCCTCGTGCCCCAAAATCGCCGGAAAGATGCCCTCTGGGTCAGCCCCGCTGAGCGTGTAGTAGTCGGTGTGGCAGATCCCGGTCGCCTTGATCTCCACCAGCACCTCGCCGAACTTGGGGCCTTGCAGATCGACGGTTTCAATGGTCAGGGGTGCGCCTGATTTCCAGGCGACGGCGGCTTTGGTTTTCATGGGATGTCTCGGTTTGATCGCGGATTGCAAGCAGCAAGTTGTGCAACAGCATTCTTACCGAAAACACCAAGGCTCCAGCAGAGGTATTGCTTCGTTTCGGCAGTGGCCGTCGACATTGTTGCTTTTCGCCGCTCCGCCCTGATTTCCCCCTGTTGTCGCGTCTACTGGGGGCGCTAGGCGATTGCGAATAGACTTCTGCCTTGATCTTGCTATGTGTGCGGTTTTTGGATCACCTTGGAGAACTGAATGAATATGCTGCATTTGGGGCCGCTCATCCTTCGGGTGCGCCGCGAACAGCTAATCATCTACGCTGGCTTTTTGCTGGCGATTGTGATGTTGGGTGCGATCGCTGTCGGCTCGTATCGCAGCATCAGCGCCTTCGTCGAGCGCGTCGAAGGTGTCGAGCGCACGCTCCAGGCTGGCCACTGCCAAATATGTGATGACATACTTCCAGAACACCGGGGTGGCGATTTTCGAAAAATCGGGAAAGGCGAACGAGTCCATGAAGTTCAATGGCACGGACACCAAATATTTTGCATCCAGTTGGAACATCTTTCCAAGGGAAACAGCCAAAATCACTACGATCAGCGGTGCGGGAATCGCTTTAAGAAAAGGGATCGCTTTGCCCAGGATTGGCCAAACAATCATGATCATCAGGCTCAGCCCGCCGATGAGCGCGACCAACGGCACCATGCCCGCAAGACTCGACGGAATGCCCGCGATAGTCTCTATCATGCTGCCCTTGAACGTTACCCCCAGCGCAACGTGAATCTGCTTTGCCATCACGATGATGCC
>JANOTO010000407.1:0-6794 GCA_031416395.1 Rhodoferax sp.
GCCCGACCCCGAATGTTGATGAGCCCCAGCGGGCGAAAACGCACACCAGATCGCTCGACCGTGTTCATCTGAGGCGTGTTGGTGACCCAGATCTGGGACGCGCCGGACAAGTCACTCAAGCGCGCCGCCACGTTGACGGCATCGCCGTAGCAGTCGCCTGCCACCATCTCCACCTCACCACTGGCCACGCCAATGCGGATCGGCATGTGCATGCCCTTGGCGGTGTACGCAGTTGATTTTTGGTGCAGGCGCTGCAAGTCCACCACCGCATCGATGGCGCGAGAGCCGTCCGCAAACGTGGCCAACACGCCGTCACCCAAGGTTTTGACAATGTAGCCGCCGTGAGACACGAAGATCTTGCAAATCCACTGCGTCAGTTGAGTCACGGCCTGCGTCGCCACGGCATTGCCAGTCGCTTCAAAAAGACTGGTGCTCCCCATGAGATCGGCAAAAACTACCGTTGTCTGAACCGTGGTCTGAGCACCCATTCCCTTTTTCTTCCTTGTTGCTGCGAACAAGCGCAGTTTAGGGCAAATGCTATGGTTTGTGGTTGGGCCAATCCAACAATGCAGCCAACACCAGAATGCTCAGTGTTGATGCCCCCACAGAATGAAGGCATCGCGGTCTTGCACGACAAGGTTCACCTTTGCACCCACCGGCAGCAGCACTTTGGTGGCGACATGACCCAACGGCAAGTTGGTGAGCACCGGGATTTTCAGCCGACTGCGCAGCCAATCGATCACGGTTTGCAGCTTGAAGCCCTTGTCGTGCTGGCCCAGTTTGTACATGGTGAACTGACCCAACACTATCGCTTTTTGTTCCGCCAGTACCCCCGAAAGCAGCAACTGTGTCAGCATGCGCTCGATGCGGTACGGGTGCTCGGCCACATCCTCCAAAAACAGGATGCCTCCCTTTACCGATGGAAAAAATGGCGTGCATACCAGGCCGCTGAGCACCGCCAGGTTACCGCCCCACAGCGTCGCATTTTTGATGTGGACTGAGGCGGGCATTGGACTCTGACTGCTTTGCCTACCCAGCCGCCACCCGGCGCCCTCCCCTTGGCCTGTGATCATGTCGTTGAAGCAGTCTTCCATGATGTCATCCGGCCCGCTGGACTGGGTGGCGTGGCCGTGCGCGTCGGGTTCACCGGCCAGGCCGATGGCCGCAAAGTCATCGCACAGCACGGGCCCCGCCCAAGTCTGCTTGGCAGTCTTGGCCAGTACTGCCAAATTGAAGGCGGTGAAGTCGCTAAAACCTACAAACTGCGTGCCTTTGTCGATGGACTTGGCCACCGCTTTGTAGTTGATGCCGTCCAAAATGCGCGTCAAGCCGTAGCCGCCGCGCGAAATCATCGCCACGTCACAGCCGCTGGCCGCTGCGCGGTGAATGGCGGCCAGGCGAGTGGCATCGTCGCCGGCAAAGCGCTGGTGGCTGGTCAATGCATCGGCATCAATCTCAACCTCGTGACCCAGCGTTTTGAGCCGAGCAATACCGCGCCGAAACGCCGCCTTGTCGCGCACAGCCCCTGACGGCGAATAGATATAGATGTGTTTTTTTGTCATTGAGGTCATTTGAAGTACGCAACCGCCGCCTGCGCGATGTCCTGCCCATGTTCTTGCACGAACTGACCCGCCGCTGAAATCAGCATCGGCTCAGGGCAATGGCGAATCTGCGACTTTAAGTGATGCATGACGGCAGGCCCCAGCACTGGGTCTTGCTCGCCAATCGCCATCAGCGTCTGTCCTGACCATTGGTTCGTCCAGAAGTCGCGCGCATGACGCGAAACTGCGGCACCGTCTGAATCAACGTACTCGGGCACCATCGCGGGGAACGCGCGGGTGGCAGCGCGGTGCCCAGCGTCCGGGAATGGAGCCATGTAGGCCGCGCATTCGTCCGCGCTCATCTGCAGGTTGCCGCGCGCGAACAGTTTGGCGATGTCGAACTGCGGGTTTTTGGCGCACATCTCGCGCCATGCCAGAAAGCCAGGGGACAGCGGCTGTTCACCCGTGGTCAGCACCGTGTTCATGACCAGCAGGCCTTTGTAACGCTCTGGTTTGGCGAGCGGCAGCGTCAAACCCAGCAGGCCACCCCAGTCTTGCACGACGAGGATCACGTTTTTCAGATCGAGCCGTTCAACCAACTCAAGCAGCGTCTGGCGATGCCAGGTGAAGCTGTGGGCATCGTCTTTTTTTGGCTTGTCGCTCTTACCAAAGCCAATCAAATCTGGCGCAACCACGCGATGCCCTGCGGACAGAAAAACCGGGATCATCTTGCGATACAGATAGCTCCACGCAGGGTTACCGTGCAGGCAGAGATACGTTGTTTGCTCGCTTGCTGCGTCTGCCCTGCCCTCATCCAAATAATGCATGCGCAGCCCTTGCAACGATGGCAGATCGCTCACGTAATGAGGTGCCCACGGGTAGCCGGGCAGGTTTACGAATTGCGAATCAAGCGTGCGCAGCGCGTCGTCTCTAAGAGGATGGTTCATTTGATTTTCAGCCTTGACCTGCGTCCGTCGGGTTTGAAAGAAGTCTTGCAGCAACTCGCCGCATTGGGCTGCCAGCACGCCGCCCTGCACTGCGGTTTGGTGATTGAGCTGAGGGTGACTCAACACATCAATCACCGAGCCCGCCGCTCCGGTTTTAGGATCGGCCGCGCCAAAAACGACGCGCTGTAGCCGCGCATGCAGCATCGCGCCTGCGCACATGGCGCACGGCTCCAGCGTGACAAACAGCTCGCAGCCGTCCAGCCGGTAGTTGCCCAGCACGCGGGCGGCCTCGCGCAACGCGTTGATTTCAGCGTGTGCCGTGGGGTCGTGTGCAGCGATGGGTGAATTGCGACCCGTGGCAATGATCTGCCCGTTTTTCACCACCACGGCGCCCACGGGCACCTCGCCTGCCGCGCCTGCGAGGCGGGCTTGCGCGAGGGCAGCGGTCATGAAATCAGAACCTGTCATTGGATATCAGGAAAGAGGCTCAAATGCTATATTAATAATAGCTTTTTGTGCAATAGATACGAGAGCTAAGGCCCTATTCTGTTACTGTTTTTATGTTTTTTGGTGCAGTTTGGAGAAAAATTAACTCACAGGTTAATTTCAACGAATTTTGGGCTATTTGGCGTCTGGCTCGGTACGCGCCGGTTGCATGGCGGCCTCCGCAGCGGCTTTGAACTGTTGCTGAATCTGCTGCGACTGCTGCTGCACATTGCCCGAGGGTGCGGCGATGGAAGCGGGCGCACCCGGCACCTTGATCTCACTGATTGAGCTCACCTGCTTTTTCGACATGAAAGCGATCACCGCCACTACGAAAAGCAGGCTCAAAACGCCAAAAATCATTCGCATGATGTCACTCCTTGGTTGTGGGATTCAGGCCCAGCTTGTCCATCCACTGGCCCAGCGCCTGCTCATTTTCGCCGCCTGCGGCATAGACGCGGCGCATTTCGGCGTGGGCTTCCGGGCGGTGCTGGTTGATCTTGATTTTGCATTGCAAGTCGGTCACCCGCAGTTCAAACGCCACAATACCAGCCAGCATTTTGTGCTGATAGTCTTGCCCCAGGTCAATCCATTGCTGGGTGTAGGCCGGGTCGTGGTCACCGATGAGTTTTTTCAGCAAGCGGTCTTTGCCCAGCGGGTCTTCAATCAAGGTCGCCTGCACCGTGCAGTGCACCGCCAGATAGTTCCAAGTCGGCACCCGCACGAGATCGGGATAGACCCTGGGCGACATGTAAGCATGGGGGCCCATAAACGTCACCACCGCCGATGCGCGCGCCTGCAAAAACCGCCAATGCGGGTTCGGCTTGGCCACATGGCCGAGCAATACCAGTTCGTCATCGGGAGCGCCCTCCTCCAGATGCAGCGGCAGGTGCGTCACAAAAGGCAAGCCCGCGTCGTCAATGCTGATCAGGCTGGCAAACGGATGGCTGCGCATCAGCTCGCAGGCCTGTGCGCGGTCTTTGGAATTGAAATGGGGCGGGAAGTACATGCGGGCGATTGTCAAACAGTTAATCGCCTATTTTGCATCCTCCCCAGAGTTCCTAACCGGCAGCCTCAACGCGTGTGATGCGTATCTGCCAGTCGGTAAACCGGCGTGCTCAAGCCTTCCATCCGAGCCTTCAGTTGCAGCGACAGAAACTGCGAGTAATGCCGCGACTGGTGCAGGTTGCCTCCGTGTACCCACAACTGCGGCACCTGGGTGGGTTTCCACATGTTGCGCAGCTCGCCTTCCCATGGGCCGGGGTCTTTGGGGGTGTCAGACCCCAGACCCCACACCTTGCCCACTTTGTCGGCAATCGCGGGCGACATCAAATCAGCCAGCCAGCCATTCATGGAGCCGTAGCCGGTGGCATACACGATCAAATCTGCGGGCAGCTCGGTGCCGTCCGTCAGCGTCACAGAATTCGCGTTGATGCGCTCAAAGTTCACGCCGCTTTTGAGCTTGATGCTGCCATTGGCCACCAACTCGCTGGCCCCCACGTCGATGTAATAGCCCGAGCCCCGGCGCAGGTACTTCATGAACAGGCCCGAGCCATCCGTGCCGAAATCGAGCATGAAGCCGGCTTTCTCCAGCCGCGCGTACAAGTCGGCATCGCGCTTTTTCATTTCGTCGTAAACGGGCACCTGCATCGGCGCCATGATTTTGTAGGGGATGGAGGCGAAGATCAGATCCGCCATGTCGGTGGTGACACCGGCCTTCACCGCCGCATCAGAATACAGGCCGCCCAGCGCCAATTCCATCAGCGAATCAGACGGCGCGATGTGGGTCGAGCTGCGCTGCACCATGGTCACATCCGCGCCATGCTCCCAAAGCGCTGCACAGATGTCATGTGATGAATTGTTCGAGCCCAGCACCACGCACTTTTTGCCTTTGTAGGCTTCTGGCCCAGGGTGTTTGCTGGAGTGATGCTGCTCGCCTTTGAAGCCTTCCGCCCCCGCAAACTTCGGCACGCTGGGGTAGCCCGAAACGCCAAGCGCCAGCACCAGTTGCTTGGGCCGCAAGGTGATGTCTTTGCCGCCGCGCTGCACCACTACGTCCCACTCTTGCCGGGCTTCGTTGAAATGCGCCTTTTTGGCGGTGGTGGAGCCCCAGTAGTTCAGCTCCATCACCTTGGTGTACATCTCCAGCCAGTCGCCAATTTTGTCTTTGGGAGCGAACACGGGCCAATGGTCTGGAAACGGCAAGTACGGCAGATGGTCGTACCACACCGGGTCGTGCAGGCACAGGCTTTTGTAGCGGTTGCGCCAACTGTCGCCCGCGCGTTCGTTTTTCTCCACAATGATGGTCGGCACGCCCAGGCGGCGCAAGCGCGCACCCAGTGCAATCCCGCCCTGCCCGCCGCCCACAATCAGCACATAAGGCTGCTCGTCAAAGCCCAAAGTTTCAGCTTCGTGTTGACGGTTTTCAAGCCACGATTTACGCCCGGGCTGCGCACCGTGCTCAGCGCCTTTTAGGCGGTTGGCACCGGTGCGGTCTTCAAAACCTTTCAGCTCGGTCATCGTCGTCAGCAGCGTCCAGGCCTTGCCGTTTTGCAGACGCAGATGGCCCCGCCCTCGTGCCACGGCGGTCTCGAACGTGAACCAGGCATCGATCACACCGCCCGCCTCCGTCGCGTCGCCCTCCTGCACAAAGTCAGTGGGTTTCACATCATTCAGGCGCGCCTTGAGCATGGTGCGAATCGCATCCGGCCCCTCTTGCGTGCAGATGTTCCAGGTGAAGCTGACCAGGTCGCGCCAATAACAATCGGTAGCAAACAGCCCCACCGCCGCCTCAATGTCACCGCGAGCCAGCACGGCGGTGAAGTCCGCAAGCCAGGCGCTGGCGAGCTGGTTGGGATGGGTGGAAAGATCGGTCATGGGATGGCTCCTGGTGTGGTTTGATCGCACTTGAACCGCCTCATGATTCGCCAATGCCAGTCGCCACCAGATGGGGAAAACCCTCAAATCACCGTTTGGCTGCCCATAAAGTCTCAAAACTAGACAGATCGAAAATGACCGTCAGTTGGCCTTGGAAAAATTGGCATGAAGCACTCCAAAGCGCTACAGTTGCATCCCTTTCCAACTTGCCGTACCCAAGACTGACATCGGCAACGGCTTTGGCTTCTTCGCGCACTTCATCGACACCGAAGGCAACAAGATTGGGCTTCACTCGATGGGGTGATTGATCAAATGAATTGGACGATGTGCAAGCTATTATATAAGTAGCAGTATCTTTATATCAAACGAGAGCTAGAGGTCTATTTTTCTAGAAATTTGGATAGAAAATCAGTTTTGATTAAATAAATTAACTTACGAGTTAATTTTTAGGAAAATTTAACTACAAATGTAGTAACAATGGATTGAAGCCGGGTAATGGTGCAGTCGCGCGCGCATATTAGGCTGACCGATGCGTCATGCAACTGTGTGCGGGCGACAGCATTAAAATTGAAAAATGAAAGCCATGCCGCAGGGAACACACGACAGTCTTGTTGGGCAATTTGGCATGCCCAAGGCATTTCTGTACGTCATGCTGCGCAGATTCGGTGTGGGTGACCCCATCACCGCAAGTCAATAATTCCAGAAAGGCCAGATGCAAGAACTTGCCGGGCTACTGAGAAAAGAAACTCACAATATCCATCGACGCGTCGAAAGCGGCGCTTTCATGACGGCGATGCTGAAGGGGCAGCTTGAAAAATCAGCCTATGTCCTGTTCCTTCGCAATCTTGAGCCTATTTACGCGCAGCTAGAACAGTGCTTGAAACGCCATGCCGATGCGCCCGGGATTTCGCCGATCCTGATGCAGCCTCTGTATCGCTTACCCAGC
>JANOTO010000408.1:0-3381 GCA_031416395.1 Rhodoferax sp.
CCACAACATCGAAGCGCCTACCATCGTCAACGTCAAGCTGTGGGGTGTCATAGATTCTTTACCGTAGCCAATGCGCTTGCCAATCACATACGCACCCACCAAACCAGCCACAGCGGCGTTGATGTGAACCACGGTGCCGCCGGCAAAATCGAGTGCGCCCTTGGTCCACAAAATACCTGCGGCGGCCTGGACTTTTTGCAGCGAGGCGGCATCGGTGATCGCATCAGGGCCGGCCCAGTACCACACCATGTGGGCAATCGGGATGTAGCTGAAAGTAAACCACAGCACGCTAAACGCCAGCACAGCGGAGAACTTGATACGCTCCGCAAATGCACCGACGATCAGCGCGCAGGTAATTGCAGCAAACGTGGCTTGGAAGGCGACAAAACTCAGCTCTGGAATGACCACGCCCTTGGAGAAAGTGGCAGCTACAGAATCAGGGGTGATGCCCTTGAGGAAGAGCTTGTCAAAACCGCCGAAGAATTGCCCGTCGCCGCCGAAGGCCAGCGAGTAGCCGTAGATCGCCCACAGCACGTAGATCAAGGCACTAACGACAAAAACTTGCATCAGCACGGACAGCATGTTTTTACTGCGCACCAAACCGCCGTAGAACAACGCCAAGCCTGGGATGGTCATGAAAATCACCATGGCGGTCGCAATGGTCATCCAAGCGGTGTCGCCCTTGTTGGGCACCGGCGCAGGGGCGGCGGCGGGAGTTGCAGCAGGGGCAGCTGCCGCAGGGGGGGCAGCTGCAGTCGCCGAGGCGGCTGCTGGCGCGACAACTTCAGACGCAGCCGCAGCGGGTGCGGCAGTTTGGGCCACCGCAGGTGCACCCAATCCCAGCAAACCTAAGCCCAGGATAAAGGAAGCGATTAGTTTTTTCATGTTGTTTACTCTTTTGTGATCACGCAAATGCCTTGCGGCGTCAAAGTGCTTCTTTGCCGGTTTCGCCCGTGCGGATACGCACAACCTGCTCCAAGTCGTAGACAAAGACCTTGCCGTCACCGATCTTTCCGGTGCGAGCAGCGGCCTCGATGGCTTCGATGACGCGGTCAACTAGGTCATCCGAGATGGCGGCCTCGATCTTGACTTTTGGCAAGAAATCGACCACATACTCGGCCCCCCGGTAGAGCTCGGTGTGGCCCTTTTGGCGACCAAAGCCTTTGACTTCGGTCACAGTGATGCCTTGCACACCGATGGCGGACAGTGCTTCGCGCACTTCGTCCAGTTTGAACGGCTTAATGATGGCGGTGACGAGTTTCATGGGTTTCCTTGGGGCTGATTGCTGGGCGATTGCGTGACTCAAGAGCCGATTTAGAAGCTGTACTTAACGCCTACAGACACACCGCTCTTGCCCAGGAAATTGGTGTTGCCGTTGGAGTTTGAGTAGAAGGTTTGATTTGCGTCTGTGCCATAGGCTGCCAGCGTGGCGGTCAAGCCGCCGCCAAAGTCTTTGGCGAGAGTCACCGAGTAGTCCGAGTAGTCGCCCAGATCGCCTGCTTGGCCTTTCACGACCTGACGGCCCAAGTGGGGGGTCAGGGTGAAGCCGCTGCCCAGGTCAAAATTTGCGCTCAGGTCAAGATAGTTGCTGCCGCTGCTGTTCAGGAAGCCCAGGAAATTGCCGGTGCTGTGGCTGTATTTCAGGGACACCACGCTGTAGGTCAGTGCACCATAAAACTCAGTGGTGTTGGCGTCAGTGACGGCGCCAGCGCCGGGAGTGCCCGCTGCACCCGAGTTGTTGCCAGGGTACAGGTAGCCGATCAAGCCTACGTCAAAACCAAAACCACTGGCGATTTCGCCCTTGAAGCCAGCATACAGATCCATCTCCCAGTCGCCATTGGTGGCACCGTTGAACTGTTTGACCCAGCTGACGTTGGAAGCCCACACCCCCGCGTAAAAACCGCTCTTGTGGGAGAAGTCTGCGCCGCCTTGCAGTGCGCCGCCGAAGTTTGTCTGTGTCAAGCCGCGAAAACGATAGTCGCTGACAACACCGATGTTGTAGCCCAAGGTGTAGTCTGGCTCGGGCGCTTTGGCCTGCGCCATCACGGCAGAGCCAGAGAATGCAGCTCCCAATACGAATGCGATTTGCGCGGTGGTTTTTGATTGAAATGTCATGGTGCGGCTCCGAGGGTTAAAGAAAGGGACAAAAATATTGAAACAAATATGCACAGACCATGCCAGACAAAAAGTACGGATTTTGCGCAAAGCCCCGTCAACCCAAGCGGGATCACCGCGTTATGGGAACTGTATAAATAAACAGTTTTGTGAATTGCGCTATTTTGGTGCGTTACTTTGGTGCATTTTTATCGGTTTTGCACCAACATAGAGAGGAATTCCCGTGAGTTTGTCTTTGGTGCAAAGCCGTGCTTTGTTGGGTTTGAATGCGGCCCCGGTTACCGTTGAGGTGCATTTGGCCAACGGCCTGCCCAGCTTTACTTTAGTGGGGCTGGCCGAGGTGGAGGTGAAAGAAGCGCGCGAACGGGTGCGCTGCGCTATTCAGAACAGCGGGCTGGAGTTCCCGCAAAACAAACGCATCATCGTGAATTTAGCCCCGGCCGATTTGCCAAAGGACTCGGGGCGGTTCGACCTGCCAATTGCCATGGGCATCCTCGCCGCCAGCGGCCAGGTCGACGGCAGACGTTTTGTCGGTCATGAATTTGCCGGTGAGCTTTCACTCTCGGGCGAGCTTCGGCCCATTCGTGGTGCGCTGGCGATGAGCCTGGCACTGCACGAAAGCGATGTCCACACCAAGCTGATCCTGCCACCGGGCAGCGCCGATGAGGCCGCCCTGGTGCCCGAAGCCCATATTTACCGCGCCAACCATCTGCTGGACGTGGTGCAGCATTTTCAGCCCGTCAGTCTCACCGGTGCTGAAAACAGCCCATCAGCAGAACCCTCACCGGGGTGGTCACGCGTGCAAACCGTGCCGCTCCGCACGGCGGCGCATTACGCCGACATGTCCGATGTCAAAGGCCAATCCGGTGCCAAACGCGCATTGGAGATCGCTGCTGCCGGCGGCCACAGCCTGCTGCTCACCGGGCCGCCGGGCTCGGGCAAATCGATGCTGGCACAGCGCTTCGCCGGCCTGTTGCCACCCATGTCCACACGTGAGGCTTTGGAGAGCGCTGCCATCGCGTCAGTGAGTGGCCGCTTCGCCTTGGAGCGGTGGGCCCAGCGGCCCACCTGCAGCCCGCACCACACGGCCAGTGCGGTCGCCCTGGTGGGCGGTGGCTCGCCGCCCCGCCCTGGCGAAATCTCACTGGCGCACAACGGCGTGCTGTTCCTGGACGAGCTGCCCGAGTTCCCCCGCGCCGCGCTCGAAGCCCTGCGCGAGCCGTTGGAGACCGGCACCATCACCATCGCCCGCGCGGCCCGCCGCTC
>JANOTO010000409.1:0-5130 GCA_031416395.1 Rhodoferax sp.
GGCAACGCTGCCGCAGGCAATGCGGCTGAAGTGGGTGCGCTGAGCAGCGCCTTTGCAAAACGGGGGATGGAATTTGTCAACGATTGAAATGACCCGGTGGAACGACACCTGGCCTGCGATGCGCCTGGAGTCGCACTTTGGTGACCGCGTGCTGCGCTGCTTCGTAGACCGCCCGCGCAGCTTGCACACGTTGCTGGCTCACGCGGCGACGCTTCATCCCCAGCGTGAGGCGCTGGTGTGCGGGCAAGAGCGCCTCACCTGGCAACAACTGCTTGACTTGTCGGCACGGCTGGCGGCGGGCTTGGCGGCGCGTGGCGTTGGCATCGGCGACCGAGTGGCGATGCTGGTTGGCAACCGCAACGAGTTTGTCACCACGCTGTTCGCCATCGCGCATGTAGGAGCCATTGCCGTGCCGATCAGCATCCGGGAGCAAACGCCCGGCCTTCGCTACATGATCAACGACTGCGCGGCCGTGATGATCGTGCACGATGCCGATCTAGCCGACAGGCTTCCTGCCAGTGCTGACTTGCCCTCGGTGCGCAGCCGCGTTTCTATCGGTGCCTGCAATGGCTCGGAAGAGTTCAACACGCTGTTGGCGCCGCCAAAGGAGAATGCGCCAACCCCGCCCCCAACCCCCGTTCATGACGAAGACGTCGCCGTCATCATGTACACCTCGGGCACCACGGGCAACCCCAAGGGGGCGACCCTGACGCATCTGGGCATCGTCCATTCCACCATGCACTACCAGACCGGCATGGGCCTCACAGAATACGACGCCTCGATTGCGGCAGTGCCGTTAAGCCACGTCACGGGCCTGGTCGCACTGGTGGCGACCATGGCGCGCTGCGCTGGCAAGCTGGTCATCATGCCGGCCTTCAAGGCAGCAGACTTTCTGTCGCTAGCCGCGCGTGAAGGCATGACCCACACGCTGATGGTTCCGGCGATGTACAACCTTTGCCTGTTGCAGCCAGATTTTGACTCGCATGACCTGACCGCCTGGCGCGTGGGCGCCTATGGTGGCGCGCCGATGCCGGTGGCCACCATCGCCAGTCTTGCAGACAAGTTGCCCCGCCTGACGCTGATGAACTGCTACGGCTCGACCGAAACCACATCGCCAGCCACTCTGATGCCCCAGGGTGAAACCGCCGCGCACAACGACACCGTAGGCCGCGTGCTGGCCTGCGTTGAAATCGCAGTGTTTGACGACGCGGGCTGCGAGGTCAAACCCGGCGAGCTGGGTGAAATCTGGATCAAGGGGCCGATGGTGGTCAAAAACTACTGGGGCAACCCTGCCGCAACCGCTGCTAACTTTACGGGCGGTTTCTGGCATTCCGGTGATCTTGGCACCATCGACGCGGACGGCTACGTCAAGGTGGTGGACCGCATGAAGGACATGATCAACCGGGGCGGCTACAAGATTTACACCATTGAAGTCGAAAACGTCCTCTATGCGCATCCATCGGTGCTCGAATGTGCGGTGGTCGCCAAGCCCTGCCCGGTATTAGGTGAGCGGGTTCATGCGTTTGTCACGTTGCGTGAAGGTGAGGCCTCTGAGCAAACACTGAATAATGCCTTGAAAGCGTTTTGTGCGGCGCGGCTGTCCGACTACAAAGTTCCAGAAAGCTTTACGCTGTCCGAGGTACCGCTGCCGAGAAACGCCAACGGCAAGCTGGTCAAGCGCGCTTTGCGAGATCAGGCTGCTGCTATTTCTGCTGCCCGCAAGTAAGGAAAAAGGAAAGTAAATGTCTAATGCTGATATCAGCACGCTGGAAAAATTGCGCGACCAAGTCGGAAAAGAAACCGTCGTCACCGAATGGGTGCTTGTGTCGCAAGAGCGCATCAACCAGTTTGCCCAGGCCACGGGTGATTTTCAGTGGATCCATGTGGACGTAGCCCGCGCGGCGAAAGAGTCGCCTTTTGGCGGCACCATCGCGCATGGCTTTCTGACCTTGTCTTTGCTCGGCAAGTTTTACGATGACGACATCATCCTGCCGTTTTGCGACGTGGGCATCAATTACGGTCTCAACAAGGTCCGCTTCACCAACCCGGTGCGGGCAGGCAGCCAAGTGCGAGGCCGTTTTGTACTTACCAAACTGGACGACATTGAAGACGGCATTCAAATGACCTGGACCATCACGTTTGAGATCGAAGGTATTGAGCGGCCGGCCTGCGTTGCAGAGCATGTGGTACGGCGCTATTTTCGTAAACCTTAGTCCGTAAGATACAACCCGAAAAACCTAAGCGTAAATATGACCGTGAAAAAAAGAATCGCAATCATCACCGGCGGCGCCACCGGCGTCGGTGCCGCAACGGCCCGTATGCTCGCCGCGCGCGGCCATCACGTGCTCATCAACTACAGCCGCAGTGAAGATGCGGCGGCTCAGGTGGTGAAAGAATGCGTCGCCCTGGGCGCGGACGCTTTTGCCATCAAGGCCGATGTGTCCAGCGACGGCGATTGCCGAACGCTGGTGCAACAGGCGGTGGCGCGCTGGGGCCACGTGGATGCGCTGGTGAACAGCGCAGGCACCACCCGGTTCATTGCCATGGCTGACCTGGACGCAGTGACCACCGACGATTTTGAGCAAGTCTACGCTGTCAACACCATTGGCCCGTTTCAAATGGCGCGGGCGGTCAAGGCGCACATGCCGCAAGGCAGCGCCATCGTGAATGTCTCGTCCATCGCCGGCCTCACGGGCAGCGGCAGTTCGCTGCCTTATGTTTTGTCGAAAGCGGCACTCAATATGCTGACAGTGTCGCTCGCACGTTCGCTCGCGCCAGCGATCCGCGTCAATGCCGTATTGCCCGGCATGATTGATGGCCGCTGGATGCGTGACGGCCTGGGCGATGAAGCGTTCGAGCGGGTGAAGAACAAATATGCCAACGCGGCGGCCCTCGGCACCATCAGCCAGCCAGAACACATCGCCAGTGCGGTTTGCTGGCTGCTGGAAGCAGATTCGATGGTGACCGGTCAACTGATTCCGGTCGATGCGGGATTCATGCTGGGGCGACCTTGATGCTCCGTTAAAAAGTCGCATCGGTGTTTATCGTCAAGACTTCCCACCCCCCGTGCGCTTGACTTCCTCAGCCAGCTCTGCGCCACTCTTGTAATGCGGTACGCGGTTCAGGAGATAGCGCTTGACGCGCTGCGTGAAGGCGTTGGAGCCTTTGACTTCTTCGCTCCAGTATTTGTCGGCCAGCGCCATGTTGCGTGGCACGTCGACAAAAAATCCGTCGCGTGAGCCCTGGCCGCCGAAGTTGTAGAGCTTGCCGTTGATGATGCGCCACGAGTCGGCATCGCCGCCCCAGGGGATGCCGTAGACGATGCCGTTGGCGCAGTAGCCGTTGTACTGCGGGATGTACTTGGCAGGCTCTTTGTCAAACAGTGCTTTGTGCTCTGCTGTGGCGAAGCGGAAGGTGACGTTGTCGATCACGGTCTTGATGGCCGGGTCTCCCATGCGATGGCGGTTCTCGGTGAAGTAGGCCACCACGTCGTGGCCGAACAGCATGAGATGTTTGTCGTCGCCCTGCGCGCTGGCGTTGACGGGGCGGATCGAGCCCTCGGGGCTTTGCGTGGTGAGGGGCGCGCAGCCTGCTAACAGAGACACGGCGAGTGCGGCGGCAATGAGTTGTTTTGACGGCGTTTGGGTTGCTTGCATGATGTTGAGCCTCGGATATGGATGGCTTGGTGATTGGCTGGGCGACTTGCATCTTACTGCGGCACAAAGACACCGTTTTTACCCAAAAGTGATGAAGATTAACCTGGGGGTTAGTTTCTACACCTACTAGGCCGAAAAACACAAATATGTGAATTAAATATTGCTATAGCTCTCGTATTTATTATATTTGTTGCTATTGTATTTGACTACAACTCAAAACCGTCAAGCAGTCAATGCCCGCCTCCCCGCGTTTGACATTGCGTTGTGTGAGGTCTATAAATCGAGCGGGTAAATCACAACTCATAGGGAGAAGAATCATGTACCGCCGCCTTCAACCCATGCCGCACCCCGAGTGCCAGCTCCAACGCTGCACGGTGCCGCCATCACCCGGTTTGATGCAAAGCCTGCTGCAGCGCTGGACGGATCTCATCGCCGAGAAGCGCCTGCCGGCTGACACAACTTTCAAGGAGTGGTTTGACTATTGGGTGTCGTCGCGACGGGGTGAGAATTTCTTTGGGCTGGATGATGCACGGCTCACGCACGGGCCTGCGGTGGGTGCGGCATTGATCAGCCGACCCAAGAAGAAGCTGGCAGGCACGGTGCGCACTGTGGTACTGCTGGTCGACTTCCCCGACAAGCCGCATGCGATGGAGAACACGAATATTCACTTTGAGCACATGCTGTTTGGCCTGGGTGCGCAGTTCCCTACCGGCTCGATGCGTGAGTATTACCGCGCTATCAGCAACTTCAAATCAGGCGCAGGCGGCGGCGCATCAGCGGGCATTGACGTGCAGGGCGAGGTGTTTGGCTGGTTTCGCATGCCGCAGCCGCTAAGCTTCTATGCCAATAACGATTCGGGCATGACCAACTCTTTTCCGCGCAACGGCCCCGGCATGGCGTTGGATGCAGTGAAGTCCGCGTTGGCAGCAGACGTCGACTTCAAACCGTATGACGCGCTGGGCGAAAAGATTGTGACGGCGCTGTTCGTCGTACACGCCGGACGTGGGGCCGAAGAGAGCGGCGAGCGCGGTGATATCTGGAGCCACAAGTGGGTGATCCCCGGTGGGATCGAGGTCGCACCCGGCTTGCGCGTGTCGACCTACTTGACGGTGCCTGAAGACAGCAAAGTCGGCGTGTGCGCGCACGAATGGGGCCACCTTGCGGCGCGCTGGGCCGACTATTACGATACCGGCGAGAGTGAAAACATGGTCAGTAACGGCCTGGGCAGCTATTGCCTGATGGCCGCCGGCTCCTGGGGCAACAACGGCACCACGCCCTGCCTGCCCAGCGCCATGCTGCGCCTGTTTCACGGCTGGATCACGCCGACCCTGGTCACCAAAACCACAGCAGCCCTCGCGCTCGTGCCCGCAGGCGAGGGCGGGCAATGCGTGGTGATTCAAAACAAGAAGACCATGACCGACAAGCAGTACATCATCGTCGAGTACCGTCGCCGCCAGTTTCAAGACTCGTTCCT
>JANOTO010000410.1:0-2087 GCA_031416395.1 Rhodoferax sp.
GAAGGGCTGGAGCGGTTTTTGCATACCAAATACGTCGGGCAAAAGCGCTTCTCGCTCGAAGGCGGCGAGAGCTTCATCGCCTCGATGGACGAGCTGATTCAGCGCGGCGGCTCGCTGGGCCTGCAAGAGATCGTCATCGGCATGGCGCATCGGGGCCGCCTGAACGTGCTGGTCAACTCCCTGGGCAAAGTGCCCTCCGATCTGTTCGCCGAGTTTGACCACACCGCACCCGAAGATTTGCCCAGTGGCGATGTGAAGTACCACCAAGGCTTCTCGTCCGATGTGTCCACGCCCGGTGGCCCGGTGCATTTGACGTTGGCTTTCAATCCGTCGCATTTGGAGATCGTTAACCCCGTCGTTGAAGGCTCGGTGCGCGCGCGCATGGATCGCCGCGGTGACGCCAAGGGCGACCAGGTGCTGCCCGTGCTGGTGCACGGTGATGCCGCATTTGCGGGGCAGGGCGTGGTGATGGAGACGCTGGCGCTGGCCGAAACACGCGGCTATTACACCGGCGGCACGGTGCATATCGTCATCAACAACCAAATCGGCTTTACCACCAGCGACCCGCGCGACAGCCGCTCCACGCTGTATTGCTCAGACGTCGTCAAGATGATTGAAGCGCCGGTGCTGCACGTCAATGGTGACGACCCCGAGGCGGTGGTGCTGGCCACCCAGCTCGCGCTGGACTTCCGCATGGAGTTCCACAAAGACGTGGTGGTGGACATCATCTGCTTTCGCAAACTCGGCCACAACGAGCAAGATACCCCGGCGCTGACGCAGCCGCTGATGTACAAAAAAATCGCCACGCACCCCGGTACCCGGCGCTTGTATGCGGACAAGCTCTCCGCGCAAGGCATGGGTGCCACGCTGGGCGACGATATGGTCAAAGCCACGCGCGCGGCGCTGGATGCGGGCAAGAACACGTTTGACCCCGTCATTACCAACTTCAAAAACAAGTACGCGGTCGATTGGTCGCCGCATTTGAATAAGAAGTGGACGGACGCAGGCGACACCGCCATTCCCATGGCCGAGTGGAAGCGCCTGGCCGAGAAGATCACCACAATTCCTGACAGCATTTCGCCGCACAACCTGGTGAAGAAGGTCTATGCCGACCGCGCGGCGATGGGCCGGGGCGAGATTCCGGTCGATTGGGGCATGGGCGAACACATGGCGTTCGCGTCGCTGGTCGCTAGCGGCTACCCGGTGCGCCTCTCAGGTGAAGATTGCGGGCGCGGCACCTTCACGCACCGCCACTCGGTGATTCATGATCAGAATCGCGAAAAGTTCGACGAAGGCACCTATACGCCGCTGCAAAACGTCGCGCCAAACCAAGCGCCGTTTGTGGTGATTGATTCGATCTTGTCCGAAGAGGCGGTGCTGGCGTTTGAATACGGTTACGCCTCCAACGATCCCAACACCTTTGTGATTTGGGAGGCGCAGTTTGGCGATTTTGCCAATGGTGCGCAGGTGGTGATTGACCAGTTTATCGCTTCAGGCGAAGTGAAATGGGGCCGCGTCAACGGCATCACGCTGATGCTGCCGCACGGCTACGAAGGCCAGGGGCCAGAGCACAGCTCGGCGCGGCTGGAGCGATTCATGCAGTTGGCGGCAGACACCAATATGCAGATCGTGCAGCCCACCACTGCCAGCCAGATTTTCCACGTGCTGCGCCGCCAGATGGTGCGCAACCTGCGCAAGCCGTTGATCATCATGACGCCCAAGTCGCTGTTGCGCGCCAAAGACGCGGCTGCACCCTTGAGCGAGTTCACCAAAGGCGGTTTCCAGACAGTGATCCCTGAAAGCAAGGACGAGATCATCAAGAAGGCTGACAAGGTCAAACGCGTGGTGGCGTGCTCTGGCAAGGTCTACTACGACTTGGCCAAGCGCCGTGACGAAAAGGGCGATGACGATGTGGCGCTGCTGCGCGTCGAGCAGCTCTACCCGTTCCCGCACAAGGCGTTTGCGGCGGAGTTGAAAAAATACCCCAATGCGGTCGATGTGGTGTGGTGCCAGGACGAGCCGCAAAACCAGGGTGCCTGGTTCTTTGTGCAGCACTACATCCACGAAAACATGGCTGAAGGCCAGCG
>JANOTO010000411.1:0-1756 GCA_031416395.1 Rhodoferax sp.
GCGGGCGGCTCGTTCCCCAACGAGGTTCGCATCGCGTTTGACGGCGATGCGGTGTTGTTCTCAGACGAGGCGGAGCAGGTTTACCAAAAAGGCGGCTTGCAAGCCTTTCAGTCGCACGAGAAACGCCGCGCCAGCAAACCGCTGCCCGAGGGCCCGTTCAAACCGCTGCTGGCTGCGCTGCACGCTCTGCAGCAGGCGCGCCAACCGCACATGCGCATTCGCACCGCGCTGGTCACCGCCCGCAGCGCCCCCGCGCACGAGCGCGCCATCCGCACGTTGATGGACTGGAACATTGAAGTGGACGAGGCGATGTTTCTGGGCGGCCTGTCCAAGGGCGAGTTCCTCAAAGAGTTCGAGCCCGATTTCTTCTTTGACGACCAGGCCGGGCACATTGAATCCGCCGCGCTGCATGTTCCTTCAGGGCATGTGGCCAGTGGGGTGTCAAACCCTGCGCAAGTGAAGCCGGGGTGAGTCCGTTTACGCCGCCTGAACTCAGTTTACTACATTCGTAGTAAAAAATCCGTAAAAATTAACCTTTGAGTTAATATTTTGGAGAATTTTGACGTTTTAGGCGATTTTAGTAAAAATATTCGCCTCTAGCTCTCGGAAAATAAGCATAGTTTGCTATATATATTATAGTAATCGAAACGCCTGCTCAGGCATACCGTTTGCTGCGCAGGTTGTTCTTCATCTCCTGCAGCAGCGGCTGCAGCGTCTCGCCACCAATGCGCAAGGCGACGTTGGTGGTCAGCACGTCGATGATCAGCAAATGCAACAGGCGCGACACCATCGGGCTGTAACGGTCAAACCCCTCAGGGTGATCGGCGCTCAAATGGATGTTGCTTGCCGACGCGAGAGGCGAGCCGCTGGCAGTGATGGTGATGGTAGTCACGCCGTTTTTACGGGCGATATCGCAAGCGTCCATCAAATCGCGGGTGCGGCCTGAATTCGAAATCAGCACCACGCAATCACCTTGGCCGAGGATGGATGCGCTCATCACCTGCATGTGGCCGTCGCTGTAGGCAATCGCGTTGACGCCCAATCGAAAGAACTTGTGCTGCGCGTCTTGAGCCACCACGCCGGAGTTGCCTACGCCGTAAAACTCGATGCGCTTGCCCAGCCGGTAGGTGTCTACCAAGGCGATGGTAGCCTTTTCGATGGCGATCGTGCTGGCTTCGTTGCGGTATTTGAGGAACGCCGCCACGGTGTTGTCGATCACCTTCACCAGTACGTCGCCGGTTTTGTCATCCGCATCCACACTGCGGTGGATGAAAGGCACGCCTTCGCTCACGCTGCCGGCCAGCTTGCGTTTGAAATCCGTTAACCCGTCATAACCCATGCTGCGGCAAAACCGCACCACGGTAGGTTTGCTGACGTGGGCGCGGTCCGACAGCTCACTCACCGGCAGTTGCGTGAATGCACGCGGGTCGTTGAGCACGAGCCTTCCCACGCGCTGCTCGGCGGGGGCGAGGGAGCTGAGAGAAGCTCTGACGCGATCAAGCATAGAGATTGCCGCCGCGCCGGGCCGCCCCAAGCACGGCACGACCCCCTTGGGGGGCAGGGAGCCACACGCAGTGGGCGACCGTGGGGGCACAACAGCCGCCGCCGCGCCGGGCCGCTCCCAAGCAAGGCACGGCCCCCTCGGGGGGCAGGGAGCTACACGCAGTGAGCGACCGTGGGGGCAGCATCTTCAGCAGTCTTCACTCCAACAATAGCCATCCCGAGCAATCATCGCGCTGGCCGCACTCGGCCCCCA
>JANOTO010000412.1:0-2691 GCA_031416395.1 Rhodoferax sp.
TGAGCAGTCATGTCATAGTTACGCGTTAGGCCATCCAGTCCTCAATCCTCAACCCAGGAACGCGCTCGAAGTGGCGTGTGTTGTGGGTGACGAGGATCAGGTTTTCAGCCAGGGCATGGGCGGCGATTTGGGTGTCCATGACGCCGATGGTTTTACCAATCAGTTGCAGGTGGGACGCGACTTCGCCACAACGGTCGGCAGCATCGGCTGTCCAAGGCAAGGCCGGGTACTCTTCCAACAGCATGCCGATTGAGTGGCGGCGCTTGTCACTGGAGTTCAACAGACCCAAGCCGTAGCGCGTTTCGGCTCGCGTGATCACCGATATGGCAACTTCCTGCCTCTCCATTGCCGTCAGCATGCGTTGCTGCAAAGGCCCTTGGACAGCCCGCGCGAAGTAGCCCAAGATGTTGGTGTCGGCCAAATAACAGATCACGGTTTGGTGGTGCCCAGAGTACCGCCTTGATTGGCGCCGTCAACTCCGCTCGCGGCGGTGTCGTCAACCCAGTCAGCGAACGGGTCGCGTGACGGCTCATTGCGCCGCGTGGCTTCCGACAGAAAATCGTCGGGCAGCGGATTCTCGGCAATCAGACGAAATAACTCCGCAAGATTGCGTTTACGCTGATCCTCACTCGGCTTGGGCTTGAGCGTGATCTCCCCCGTCACTTCGTTTTTGGCGATCCACATCTCGCGCACATCAACCCGAAACGCCTTGGGCAGACGCACCGCCTGGCTGTTGCCGGTGGAGAAAACTTTGGCGGTTGCGAGCATGATGAGCCTCCAATGTATCTACGAAAACGTAGATATTTTACGCTAAATCGGTTTTGAAAACGCGCTGACGCACAGCTACCGACTGCGCCCCGCCTTGTAAGCCGCCTTCTGCGTCTGACTTTCGATCCCGCCAATCCCTTTCGCCAGGGCCATGCGCGCCAAGCCCGCACCTGCGTGGGCATGGGTGATGGCCAGGCCCAGCGCGTCGGCCGCATCGGGGCCGGGCAGGCCGGGAAGGGCCAGCAGGCGTTTGACCATCTCTTGCACCTGCGTTTTGTCGGCACGGCCATAGCCGACCACCGCTTGCTTCATTTGCAGCGCGGTGTATTCCGCGACGGGCAAATCGGCGGAGACCAGCGCAGTCACCACGGCGCCGCGCGCTTGCCCGAGCAGCAGTGTCGATTGCGGGTTGACGTTGACGAAGACGATCTCAACCGACGCGCTGTCGGGCTCATAGCGCGTCATGACTTCCTTCACCCCTTCAAACAGCACTTTGAGCCGCGCGGGCAACTGGCCTTTTTCGATGTGGGTGGTGCTGATGGTGCCACTGGCGACGTAACTCAAACGCGAGCCGTCCACATCGATCACGCCAAAACCGGTGGTGCGCAGACCGGGGTCGATGCCGAGAATTCTCATGGCCAGGAGAATCCATGTTTGCTACCACATAAATAGCAATAAATGTATATTATTCGAGAGCTAGAGACCAATTTTATTCAATTTTCATCAAAATAGAGCCGTTTTGAGATTGAAATTAAATCACAGGTTAATTTTTAAGTCAATACCGCCTACAAACCAAAATACCAGCGCACCGAATGAAAAAACACCGGGGCGGCAAAACACAGCGCGTCCACGCGATCGAGCAAGCCACCTGCGCCCGTGACGGAGGCCATCTGCCCACCCCAGCTCGGTATGCCCCGGTCGCGCTTCAGGGCCTTCATCACAAAGTGCCCTAGCGTTCCCGCCGCGCAGGCAATGATCGCCATCACAAAGCCCTGCGCTGGCCAAAACGGCGTGATGCCCGACAGCAGCGCGCCAACCAGCCCCGCCACGAACAGCGCGAGTAGCCAACTGCGCCAATTGAAGCTTTGACTGATATTGGGCGCGGTGGGGGGCCGCTTGAGGTAGCGCGAGGCCACGTGCTGCACCACCACGCAGGTCTGCACAATGATGACCAGAAAGAACACCAAAAAAGCATTCTTTTTGTCGTAATTGGGAAAATCAAGCAGCAAGAGCGCCGGCACGTGGCTCATGCCGTAGATGCACACCATGATGCCCCATTGCAGCTTGGCATTGCGCTCCAAGAAGCGCTGGGGGTCATTGGCCAGCGCACTCACAACCGGGATCGCCAAGAAAACATAGACTGGGATGAACACTGTAAACAGATTGAAATACTCCGCTCCCACCAGCCAGTATTGCACCGGCAGCACGACGAAAAACGCGAGCACCAGGCTACGGTGATCGCCACGGCGCGTGGGCGAGAGTGTCAAAAACTCACGCAGCGCGAAGAACGAGATCAGCCCAAAGAGCCAGATCGCCACCCATTCACCAGCCATCCAGCCCAGCCAGAAGACGATCATCATGACCCAACTGGTACGCAAAATACCGCTCAGATTGCGCAGCTCGTAGCGCCGCGAGCCGATGGGATTGGTGAGGATGTCCAGTTCGGCATCGGAGTCGGCACCGTCGTACGCATCGGCACGCAGCGTCATCACAAAATTAACCACACTGGCCAGCAACAGCAGGCCGAACACGATCACGAACATCGCGCCGACTTGCTGCGTGCCGGTCAGGTTTTTCAGGTAGATGTACATGTCAGATCCAGGCGTGTTCAAACGTCGCGCAAGGCAACCACTGCGCTGCGCGCGCGATCCAGAAACGCACGGCGCTCTTCCCCCGCTTCAAGCTGAATCGGCGCGCCAAACG
>JANOTO010000413.1:0-8573 GCA_031416395.1 Rhodoferax sp.
GAGCAAGCCGCTGATTTGACTAATATTTTTGATACAATCTTCCTTTGTCCTGAGATGCCCAGGTGGCGGAATTGGTAGACGCACTAGTTTCAGGTACTAGCGAGTAACTTCGTGGGGGTTCGAGTCCCTTCCTGGGCACCAAAACCACCTTCTCAAATCCAATTTTCGGGTACAACGCAATGACGTGATGGGCGTTGCAAATGCTCGCAGTACTCAAGTACTGCTGTGCTTTGCGCCTTGCACTGTATCCCGAGAATTGAATTTTAGAAGGTGGTTTGATGTTAGTGAATAAGCGGCCTAGAAGAATTTCTAGCCGCTTTTTTATTGCCTGCATGAAGCTGAATTTCCCAAAATTCACGCGGCTTTTTTTAGATGGGGAGCGCCACAAGGTCATGCCCTTGCGTGCCGACGATGCGCGCTTTGGTGAACTCCCCCACCTTCAACGTCTTGCTGATCTTCTCGGGCGGCAGCAGTTTTACCGTGCCGTCGATCTCTGGCGCGTCGGCATAGGTGCGGCCTACGCCGCCTTTTTTGCCCATGCCAGGGGCGCTGTCCACCAGCACTTGCATGGTCGCGCCGATGCGTTTTTGCAGCTTGGCGGCTGACACGGCTTCCGCAACCGCCATGAAGCGGGCGCGGCGCTCTTCGCGCAGCTCGAAGGGCAGCATGCCGTCCAACTCATTCGCCGCTGCGCCGTCCACCGGGCTGTAGGCAAAGCAGCCTGCGCGGTCGATTTTTGCCTCACGCATGAAGTCGAGCAGATGCTCAAATTCTGCTTCGGTCTCGCCGGGAAAACCGGCGATGAAGGTGCTGCGAACCACGATCTCGGGGCAGATTTCGCGCCACTTCAGCAGTCGATCCAGATTTTTCTCGCCGCTGGCGGGCCGCTTCATCCGCTTGAGCACATCGGGGTGGCTGTGCTGCATGGGCACATCCAGGTACGGCAACACCTTGCCTGTCGCCATCAGCGGCAACACGTCGTCCACGCTCGGGTACGGGTACACATAATGCAAGCGCACCCACGCGCCATACGGCTCAGCGATGTCGCCCAGGGCTTGCACCAAATCCAGCATGCGAGTCTTGATGGGTTTACCGTCCCAAAAGCCCATGCGGTACTTCACATCCACGCCGTAGGCCGAGGTGTCTTGGCTGATCACCAGCAGCTCCCTCACGCCGCCTTCAAACAGCGCCCGCGCTTCGTTCAGCACGTCACCAATCGGGCGAGACACCAAATCGCCACGCATGCTCGGGATGATGCAAAAGGTGCAGCGGTGGTTGCAGCCTTCGCTGATTTTCAAGTAAGCGTAATGGCGCGGGGTGAGCTTGATGCCCGCCACACCAAATGTGTTGGGAACCAGATCGATAAACGGATCATGCGGCTTGGGCAAATTCAAATGAACCGCGTCCATCACTTCCTGCGTGGCATGCGGGCCTGTCACAGCCAGCACGCTGGGGTGCATTTGCCGCACAAGGTTGCCACCGTCAGTACCTGATTTGGCACCGAGGCAACCGGTGACGATAACTCGGCCATTCTCAGCCAGCGCCTCGCCGATAGTGTCCAGGCTTTCCTTCACCGCGTCGTCAATGAAGCCGCAGGTGTTGACGATGACCAAGTCAGCGCCTTGAAAAGTTTTGGAAGTTTGATAACCCTCGGCGCTGAGCTGTGTGAGGATCAGTTCAGAATCCGTCAGCGCTTTGGGGCAGCCCAGGCTGACGAATCCGACTTTGGGGATTTTGTTGGCTGGGATCGCCGGGGGAGAAAGGACTTCGCTCATGCCCCTATTGTCCCAGTAAATACGTTGTCAGCGCTTGACTCCAAAAGTGGTCAATATTTGCTCAGTTTGCTTCTGCATCTGCTCTTGCATCTGGGCAAATAGGTTTTTGGAGTTTTCAAGGTTCTTGCCGACCAGGCCCTGCATCATGGGCGATTGCAATCCCATGAACTGAGACCACACTTCGGGTGTCAAATGGCTGGACTGCTCGCCCAGGCGGGTTTGCATCTCCACCATGGTTTGCATGCTTTTCTCCAAAAATCCGCCCATAAAGCCCTGCATCGCATGGCCGTAAAAACGGATCACATTGGACAGCACCTCGGGCGTGAACATCGGCGAGCCATTGGCTTCCTCTTCAAGAATGATCTGCAGCAGGATGCTGCGCGTCAAATCCTCACCCGTTTTGGCATCGCGCACCACAAAAGCTTCGCTGGCCATCACCAGCCGCTTGACTTCTGACAGCGTGATGTAGGCTGATGTATCCGTGTCGTACAGGCGGCGATTGGGGTATTTTTTTATAACGCGTATCGCGTTATGGGCATGACTTTCGCGTTTCGCGTCTTCATTCGTTTTTTTGTTTTGCATGGCTGTGCTCCTCTGACTTTGCCCACGAATTTTTCAGGCGGTTGGCTGAACAAGGTCGTGAACAAGGTCGATATTGCAGTGCAGCACATTTTAAGGAGAGGCCACCTGGCTACACAGCAGGTTTACCCTCAGAAACCAAACCCAAGTTTCAATCATCTTGTCAACGCAGCGCATCAGCGCCACAACAAGTCTCGTGAAATTGGAATTTGGTAGGCGCGAATGGACTCGAACCATCGACCCCCACCATGTCAAGGTGGTGCTCTAACCAGCTGAGCTACGCGCCTAAAAATCAGAAAAACAATTGTAGCAGCAATCAAAACTCCATTTCGAGGGTCGGGTCTTGGCACGCTCACAATCCGCGATAATTTTCACTCAACACTTCAGGAGCATTATTCATGGACATCGCAGGCAAAGTTTTCATCGTGACGGGTGGCGCATCGGGCTTGGGCGAGGGCACGGCGCGCATGCTCGCCGCAAAAGGAGGCAAAGTCGTCATCGCCGACATGCAGACCGAGAAAGGCGAGGCAGTGGCCAAGGAGATTGGCGGCGCCTTTGTGAAATGCGACGTGACCAGCGAGGCCGATGGTCAGGCGACAGTCACCAAAGCCATCACCCTCGGCAAGCTGATGGGCTTGGTTAACTGCGCGGGTATTGCCAGCGCAGAAAAAACTGTGGGCAAGAACGGGCCGCATAATTTTGATGCCTTCAAACGCACGGTGACCATCAACCTGATCGGCAGCTTCAATATGATTCGCCTGGCCGCCGATGCCATGAGCAAAAACGAGCCCGAAGACACTGGCGAGCGCGGCGTGATGATCTCCACCGCGTCTGTCGCTGCGTACGACGGCCAGATTGGCCAAGCGGCGTACAGCGCATCCAAAGGCGGCGTCGTCGGCATGACACTGCCGATCGCGCGCGACCTGGCCCGTAACGGCATTCGCAACATGACGATTGCCCCTGGCATTTTTGGCACGCCGATGATGTTTGGCATGCCCAAAGAAGTGCAAGACTCATTGGCAGCCAGCGTGCCCTTCCCATCCCGCCTGGGCACGCCACAAGACTACGCCCGGCTGGCCGTCCACATCTTTGAGAACGACATGCTCAATGGCGAAGTGATCCGCCTGGATGGCGCGATTCGCCTGGCACCGAAGTGAGGGAATTTGACGGTGCAGGTGAAGCAGGGAAAATAATTAACCTGGGGGTTAATTATTTAGCTAAACCGGCTAATTTTCACCAAATAGTGAATGAAATAGCCCTCTAGCTCTCGAAAATATTGAATAACTAGCTACTTATTTCATAGCACATTCGTTGCATAATGAGATTTCCGTGACGGTTTAAGATGGCCTCCAATCTGATTGGAGCGTGCATGAAAACCGTCTGCAAAGCAACTTGGCGCGTAACTCTGGTACTGGCAGTGCTGGCAGGCTGTGCCAGCCCGCCCAGCTTCATCTACACCCAGCCCGCGCAACCCGAAGGCTCATCGGGCTATACCGAAAAGCCCGGTTGGGCCACCTCCAAATTCGCCGTGGCGGCGGCTAACCCGCTGGCGACCGACGCGGGCTACCAAGTCCTGAAGGCCGGGGGCAGCGCGGTAGATGCCGCCATCGCCGTCCAAATGGTGCTGACACTGGCGGAGCCGCAAAGTAGCGGCATCGGCGGTGGCGCATTCATGCTGCATTTCAATGGCCGCGATGTCGAGGCATTTGATGGACGGGAAACAGCACCCGCTGCGGTGACAGACAAACTCTTCATCACTTCCGACGGTAAGCCCATGCCCTTCATCGAGGCGGTGGTGGGAGGCCGCTCGGTCGGCGTGCCTGGCACCGTGCGCATGCTGGAGATGGCGCATCAAGCGCACGGCAAGCTGCCTTGGGCCAAGTTGTTTGAGCCTGCGATTTCACTGGCGGAGAACGGCTTCAAAGTCAGCGCGCGCCTGCGTACCTTGCTCAACGCCGAGCCGCATTTGAAGAAAGACCCGGTAGCCGCCGCTTACTTTTACCAAGCCGATGGCGCGGCGCACCCGGTGGGGCATGTGTTGAAAAACCCGGCTCTCGCCGCAATCTTGAAGAGCATCGCCGCGCAGGGCTCAAGCGCCTTGCATGAGGGCGAAATCGCGCAAGCCATCGTGGACAAGGTTCAACGCCATGCCACCAACCCCGGATCGTTAAGCCGCGCAGACCTCGCCAGCTACAAACCCATCAGGCGCGCGCCGCTTTGCCACGATTACCGGGCCAATAGCCGCGATTTTCGCATCTGTGGCTTTCCGCCTCCCAGCTCTGGCGCGATTGCTGTCGGGCAGATTTTGGGACTGCTGGATCAAACCAATGCCGCCGCGCTGCCGCTTGAAAACGGCTTGCCCGGCGCGCAGTGGCTGCATCTGTACACAGACGCCTCTCGTCTGGCGTTTGCGGATCGCGCGCAGTACGTGGGCGACCCCGCTTTCGTGCCCGCTCCTGGGGGCAACTGGATGAACCTGCTGAACCCCGCCTACTTGGCAGATCGCGCCAAGTTGATCGACCAAGCGCCCGACAGCATGAGCATGAAAGTCGCCAAACCCGGCACGCCCGTTGGCACCAAAACCTCGTTCGCACCGATGCCGGACCAGCCCGAATACGGCACATCGCACATCTCCATCGTCGATGCGTTTGGCAACGCGGTGGCCATGACGACGACGATTGAAGATGGCTTTGGATCGCGGCAAATGGTCAATGTCAAACCGGGTTTGTCGGGTGGCTTTCTGCTCAACAATGAGTTGACCGACTTCAGCTTTGCGCCTACCGATGCCACGGGAAATCTCATCGCCAACCGCGTACAGCCCGGCAAACGCCCGCGCTCCAGCATGGCCCCCACTTTGGTGTTTGACAAAACCACGGGCGCGCTGGTGATGAGCGGAGGTAGCCCTGGCGGCGCGCTGATCATCCACTACACCGCCAAGACGCTTTACGGCGTGTTGAACTGGGGCATGCTGCCGCAGCAAGCGATCAATTTGCCCAATTTCGCGTCGCTCAACGGCCCCACCGTGCTGGAAGAAAAGCGCTTCCCCGCTGCGACCGTTGATGCCTTGACGGCGCGCGGCCACGAAGTGCGAGAGGCCAATATGACCAGCGGCCTGCAAGCCATCACCCGCGGCCAGGCGCACGGCAAGTCGCTGTGGTTTGGCGGTGCCGATCCGCGCCGCGAAGGTGTTGTGATGGGGGACTAGTCGACAGTTCGGCAGGCAATCCCGTGGACAATCTGCCCCGTGGCGATCCCCCAAACCTTCATTCAAGAACTGCTAGCGCGCGCCGATGTCGTTGACATCGTGGGCCGCTACGTCCAGCTGAAAAAGGGCGGGGCGAACTTCATGGGCCTGTGCCCGTTTCATGGCGAGAAGTCGCCGTCGTTCAGCGTCAGCCCGACCAAGCAGTTTTTCCATTGCTTTGGCTGCGGCAAGAGCGGCAATGCCATCGGTTTTTTGATGGATCACGCGGGGATGAATTTTGTGGAGGCCGTGAAAGACCTGGCCCAGCAGTACGGCCTCCAAGTGCCCGAGGAAGAATCGAGCCCGCAAGACCGCGCCCGCGCGCAGGAGCAGCGGCAAAAGCAGGTGACGTTGAATGACGTGCTGGAAAAGGCGGGCGAAGCGTATCGCAACCAGTTGAAAGAGTCACCTCGCGCCATCGAGTACTTCAAAGGCCGTGGCGTCAGCGGCGAGGTGGCCAAGCAGTTTGGCCTGGGTTACGCGCCGATGGGCTGGCGCAGCCTGGCAAGCGTGTTTCCGCACTATGACGACCCTCTGCTGGTTGAGTGCGGCCTGGTCATCTTGAACGCTGAGGAAGGCGAGGAAGAGAAGCGCTACGACCGCTTTCGCGACCGCGTGATGTTCCCGATTCGCAATGTCAAGGGCGAATGCATCGGCTTTGGCGGGCGGGTTCTGGGCGATGACAAGCCCAAATATCTGAATTCACCCGAAACGCCTGTCTTCAGCAAAGGCCGCGAGTTGTACGGTCTGTTTGAAGCACGCCAGGCCTTGCGCGAGCATGGCTTTGCCTTGGTGACTGAAGGCTATATGGACGTGGTGGCGCTGGCCCAGCTCGGCTTCCCCAATGCCGTCGCCACGCTGGGCACAGCCTGCACCAATGATCACGTGCAAAAGCTGTTTCGCTTTACGGACTCGGTCGTTTTCAGCTTTGATGGCGATGCCGCAGGCCGACGCGCCGCGCGCAAGGCGCTGGATGCCGCCCTGCCCTTTGCAACTGACATTCGCAACGTCAAATTCCTGTTCTTACCGCCCGAGCATGACCCGGACAGCTTCATCCGTGAGCATGGCAAAGACGGCTTTTCGCGCTGCATCAGCGAAGCCGTGCCTTTGAGCCGATTCTTAATCGATACCACGCGCGAGGGCCTGGATTTGTCCAGCGCCGAAGGCCGCGCACACATGTCCAGCAATGCCAAGCCGCTGTGGATGCTGATGCCCGACGGTGCGCTAAAACGCCAGTTGCTCACCGAGATTGCGGGCCATGTCAAAGTAGATAAACGCGATTTGTCTGATCTGTGGTCGACCCCTGAACCTGGAGCCAAAAAGCCCTTCAGGCGGCAAAACGCTGACGGTGGGGGCGGAAACCGTGCCGCAGGCGATTGGGGGCGGCGCACACCCACCCGCCCGTCCATTGAGGCGCATGCGCGCAACATCGCGAGCATCCTGTTGGGCAACTGCGGTTTTTGGGATCAACTCACCGCGCTTGAGCACGAGACCCTGTGCGCGCTGGAGGGTCTTTATGGCGAGCTGTTTCGCTGGATTGACCATCAAATGACCGAGCACGGCACGCAGCCTTTGGCGGCACTGGCGGTTGCCATGCAAGGCCAGAGTTTTGAGGAAACCGCGCGCACCATCATCGATTTGGACAGCCTGCAGCCCCTGGGCCGGGAGGTGGAAAGCACTGAGGCATCGGTCTCAGACTTGCGCGTCAGCGTGATCAAACTTCGCCTGGACATCATGGACGGCGAGCTGAAAAGGCTGCAGGAACTGCCCAGCACCGACCCGAACCGGGTGATGCAGGAAGACCAGATGATTCGCGCGCAACTGGCGCTAAAGAAGCAAATCTACTTGAAAAAGCAATCTGAAATGGTATAATCCAAAGTTGTTCTGGCAAGAGCGACAGCAGCACCTCCGAAACCGGCCAATCGATACACAACGCCCACCGCGTTCATCAGGCCACCTTATTCGCAAGGACTGCACACCAAATGTTCGCCCACATCACTTGCCTTAGATGCTTGCATTTTGTGTTTTGGGGCCCACCTGGGAATTAGTTCCTCGGGCACCTCTCCCTTGTTTTACAGTTTTTGAAGACCTGAGGTTTCCATATGCCCGCTCAAAACACCAAGAAAACCGCCGCGCCCGCTGCCAAAGTTACTGCGGCCACGGTTACCGCTGCCAAAGTTGCTCCCCTTGCGAAAGTGAAACCTGTGCCCACCTCAAAGACTCCTCCTCCCGTCGTGAAACCCACCGCAAAAGCTGCTGCAGTCAAACCCACGCCAGAAACAAAGAAAACCACGGCACCCGCAGCCAAGTCCGGCAAAGAGGAAGACGTCAAAACAGGTGCCAAGCGTGGCCGCAAACCCAAGGCCGCTGACACATCTTCCAAAGTGACGGACGATGCCGACATGTCGGACATTGAAGCCGACTTGGTCGGTGAGCCCGTCGTCACTGGAGAAAAAGTCAAACCCCTGCGCATGAAGATCAGCAAAGCCAAAGAGCGCGCGCTGATGAAAGAGTTTGGGCTGGATGACACCATCCTCTCCGAAGAAGACATGGCCAAGCGCCGCCAGCGCTTGAAGGCGCTGATCAAGCTGGGCAAGACACGCGGTTACTTGACGCACGGCGAAATTTCAGACCATCTGCCCGATAAGCTGATCGATGCCGAGACGATGGAAGCCGTCATCACGACGCTGAACGATCTGGGCGTGGCGGTGTACGAACAGACGCCGGATGCTGAATCACTCATCCTCACCAACAGTGCCCCCGCAGGTGCCACAGAAGAAGAAGCCGAAGAAGCCGCCGAAGCTGCACTATCCACAGTGGACAGCGAGTTTGGTCGCACCACCGACCCGGTTCGCATGTACATGCGCGAGATGGGCACGGTCGAACTGCTCACGCGCGAAGGCGAGATTGAAATCGCCAAGCGCATCGAAGGCGGTTTGATGGCGATGATGGAGGCGATCAGCGCCAGCCCCGCC
>JANOTO010000414.1:0-20375 GCA_031416395.1 Rhodoferax sp.
TGAAACGGCAAGATCAACGGGCAAGCCTCGCTCACACGCAGGCGCGAGCGAACTTCGACACCGACCTTCTCAAGCCCTTCAATCTCTTCAAACAGCCGCGATGCCGACAGCACCACGCCGTTGCCGATGTAGCACTTGACCCCAGGGCGCATGATGCCGCTGGGGATCAAATTCAACGCGGTTTTCACGCCCTTGATCACCAGCGTGTGGCCCGCGTTGTGGCCGCCTTGAAAGCGCACCACACCTTGCGCACTCTCGGTCAGCCAATCGACCAGCTTGCCTTTGCCTTCATCGCCCCATTGCGTGCCGACGACGACGACGTTTCTGCCTTTATTCATCTGAATGACTCATGTTTGATTACCCAATTCAATTCACAAAAACTGATTTCAAAACCCATTGCCCATCGACCTGCACCAACTCGCGGTCGCACTGAAACTCATCGACTTCGCTCTCGTGACCGGGCAGCACGCAGACCACGGTTTCGCCCTGCGCTCGCAATGCGGCGATGGCGCTGCGCAAGGTGCTGGCCTCGCTCCACGGCGCGCGAATCGCGGCACGCAATGGTTGCGCGGGCACGGCATCAATCAGGGCCTTCACATCCAGGCTGAAGCCCACGGCGGGCCGGTTGCGGCCAAACACCGCACCCACTTCGTCATACCGCCCACCGCGCGCCAGCGCATCACTGGCCGTCTGCGCGTAGATCGCAAACCGCGCACCGCTGTAGTACGCATAGCCGCGCAAATCCGCCAGGTCAAAGGTGACCTTGGCACCGTTCAAGTGGCTCGCCAACCACTTCAAGTTCGATAGCGACTGACTCACCATCGGCGAGAGCGGGAGATGCTTCTCAGCTTCAAGCAGAACCTTGGCATCGCCATACAGCTCAACCAGCGCCAGGAGGCCCTGGCGCGATGATGCGGGCAACTCGCGCGTCAACAACGCAAGTTCACTCGCATCTTTGGCGGCCAGCGCGGCATGAACGAGGGAGAGCTTCTCAGGCGTGAGCGGCGCATCCTTCAGCAGCGAGTTGACGATGCAGGCATCAGCCAAGTCAACGCTCAAACCTTCTACCTCGGCCACTTTGAGGCAATCGAGTGCCAGCAGCAATGCTTCGAGGTCGGCCTCCAGGCCCTTATGCCCATAAATTTCGGCCCCAAACTGCAAGGGCTCGCGCGTGGCATGCGGTTTGTCAGGCCGCGTGTGCAGCACCGGGCCGCAGTAGCAAAGACGCGTCACGCCTTGGCGATTCAGCAAATGCGCATCAATGCGGGCGACCTGCGGCGTGGTGTCGGCCCGCAAGCCCATCATTCGGCCCGAGAGCTGATCCACCAGCTTGAAAGTTTGAAGATCGAGCGCTTCGCCCGTGCCGGTCAAAAGCGACTCAAGGTGCTCCAACAGCGGCGGCATGACCAGCTCGTAGCCATAGCAACGCGCCATGTCCAGCAAACTGCGGCGCAGTTCTTCGATGTGGCGGGCCTGGGACGGCAAGACATCGGCAATATGATCCGGCAGAACCCAGGCTGACATTGAGATTTGGGAGGCTGTTAAAAACGATATTCTACCGGGCGGGGTGGCTCGGTAACCCGCCGACAGGCGGTACCGATCCGCCTATTTCATGCTGCCCGTTTCAGGCAACGCTAATCCACTCAAGGCTCCCCCGCCCAATAGTCAACACTCGGTGCCACCTGCGCAATCACGTCAAACGGGGTGTCTCCGTCGGCATCGGCTTGCGCGAGGTACTTGCCGGAGTCAGGGTATTCGACGATTTCGGGGGATTCTCGGGTGCTGATGGAGAGGTATTTCAGCGGCGCGTCGGAAGTGTTGATGATTTGATGCGGGTACTCGGGGCCGGCGGGGATGAAGATCACGTCGCCTTCCTTGATCGCAAGCATTTCGCCGGCGACACGCAGGGTGCCGCTGCCTTCGATCACGACAAACATCTCTTCCTGTGCCCGGTGAGCGTGGTAGGGGCAGGTGATTTTGCCGGGGGCCACGACATCGACCGACATACCGAGCTTGCTCGCCGCCGTGCCTTTGGCTAAACGCGCACCCACGGCATCGTACAAGGGCTCGCGCTGAAACCGCTCCATCGGTGCGGTGTTGAAGTTGCGAATCAATGCGGCGGTGAGGCTTTTGGCGCGATCATTCATGGTGATGAGTGGAAGGTAGGCACCAAAGGTAAATACCAAATTGCTACAAAATATATAGCTTCTTGTGCAATTGATACGAGAGCTAGAGCACTAATCTAATGAAAAATTCGAAAAATTTGGTCTAATTTATCAAAAATTAACTCTCAGGTTAACTTTCTCAAAATACCGCGGTTATGGCCAACTACATCAGCACTGAGACGAGTAGGACGCCCGCCACGATGCAGCATAAACCGAAGAAGCGGATTTGCCCATCGTTCAGTTGCTGAACTTGGGCGATGACTTTGCGCCACGCTGGGGGTGACAAAAAAGGGAGCAGACCTTCAATGATCAAGGCCAGCCCCAAACCTGCGCCTAGAACCAGCCATGCGGTGCCGCTGTCCAAATTGAGCCTCGGGACGCAACGGGGCGAGACGCTATTTTTTTCCAGGTGCTGCGGCAGGGGCGCTGCCCCGGAAGGCTTTGAAGAACTCGTTGTTGGACGGGTCGAGCACCATCACGTCACCCTTTTTGTTGAAGCTGGCTTTGTTGGCTTCCAGGCTGCGGTAAAACTGGGCGAACTGCGGGTCGCGGCCAAAAGCTTCGGCGTAGGTATTGGCGGCTTGGGCATCGCCATCGCCTTTGATTTTTTGCGCGTCGCGGGTGGCATTGGCGATGGTGACCTCGCGCTGGCGATCCGCGTCAGCGCGAATTTTTTCGCCTTCTGCGGCTCCGGTGGAGCGCAACTCATTGGCGACGCGCTTGCGCTCGGCTTCCATACGGCGGTAGACCGATTCGGTGATGGCATCGACGTAGTCGGCGCGGGTAATTCGCACGTCGACAATCTCGATGCCCCAGGGTTTGGTGCCACGCACTTTTTCGGTGACTTCTTTCATCACCGCATCGCTCACCGCCTGGCGCTTGGTCGACAGCATCTCTTTCACCGTGTTTTTGTTGACCTCTTCCTGGAACGCGTTGCGCACCACGCGGTTCAACTGGTTTGCGCCAGAGGCTTCATCCAGACCCACGTTACGGATGTATTCGGTGGGCTCGGAAATGCGCCAGCGCACATACCAGTCAATCACCATGCGTTGCTTCTCAGCAGTCAGCATGGGCTCGGTGTCGCTGGTCTCCAGCGTCAAGAGGCGTTTGTCGATGTAGGAGACGTTTTGAAACGGCGGCGGCAGCTTGAAGTTCAGGCCCGGCTCGGTGATGACTTCCTTGATCTGCCCCAACGCATAGACCACGCCGAACTGGCGCTGATCCACGACAAAAAGCATGGAGCTGGCCAGTGCCAGAACGACCAGGAAGGAGGAGAAGATGAATCCGATTTTGTTCATGATGCAGTCCGAATGGGATCAGCGGGTACGGGAGCCGTCGCGGCTGCGCGAGTCGCTCGGTGCCGGCAATGTGGCAGGAGACTGGGGGGTTGCTGGTACTGAAGCAGCGCTGCTTTCAGAACCCGACATTTGCATGATTTTGTCCAGCGGCAATACCATGAGGTTAGAGCCCTGTTTGGAGTCCACCAGCACCTTGGTCACATTGCCATAAATTTGCGCCATCGCGTCAAGGTACATGCGGTCGCGTGTGACTTGCGGGGCCTTTTGGTACTCGCTCAGCACCGATTTGAAGCGCTGTGAATCACCGGAAGCCTGCGCCACGATGCGTGCCTTGTAGGCTTCAGACTCTTCCTTCAAACGGGACGCGGAGCCCACAGCACGGGGAATCACGTCATTGGCGTAAGCTTGTGCTTCGTTCTTGGCGCGCTCACGCTCCTGGCCGGCTTTCAGCACATCGTCAAACGCGGCCTGCACCTGCTCTGGCGGGCGAACGCCGCCTTGTTGCAAGTTAATGCCCACGACTTCAATGCCGACCTTGTAGCGGTCCAAAATGGTCTGCATCAGCTCGCGTACGCGTGGGGCGATCTGATCACGTTCTTCAGACAGGGCGGAGTCCATCTTCATCTTGCCAACGACCTCCCGCACCGCCGTTTCAGCAGCTTGCACCACGGCTTCAGCCGGGTTTTTGCTCTCAAACAAGAAAGCGCGTGCATCGCTCAGGCGGTATTGCACGGCAAACTTGATCTCGACAATGTTTTCGTCTTCAGTCAGCATGGCGGATTCGCGCAGGCCGGTGGCCTTGATCACAGTGTCACGGCCCACATCGACCGAGCGAATCTGCGTGACGAAGATCAGCTCATGTCGCTGAATCGGGTACGGCAGACGCCAGTTGAAACCGGCACCAACCGATGTTTTGTATTTGCCAAATTGCGTGATGACGGCCTGCTGGCCCTCTTGCACGATGAAGAAGCCAGTGCCGAGCCAGATCAACACGGCGACGGCAGCAATCAAGCCGATACCGATACCGGCGTTTTTCATGTCGGGTTGAAATCCACCGCCCGCGCCGCCCCCACCACCTTGATTGCCGCCAGGGCGGCCACCATTCTTATTGCCGCCAAACAAGCCACCCAATTTCTTGTTGAAATCGCGCCACAGCTCGTCTAAATCAGGCGGGCCCTGGTTGGAGCCACGCACAGGGCGGCGGGTGTTGTCTGGCGCAGGAGGCGGTACGGGCGGCTGCGCCGGTTGATTGTCCGGCGCAGGGTTGGTGGGTTTGGCGTCGTCAGGCTTAGACGAGTCAGTGGGCTTGTCATCACCCCGGCCCCATTTTTGGTCGTTCAAGTTGAACAAGCCCATGAATCGGCCTAGGAGACCGTTGGTTCCGGTCATGCCTTGGGGTCGCAGTTGGAGTTTCATCTCGGGGTCTCGCGTAAAAATCGATGGGCTTAACAATTAATTGAAGCAATGGCGGGGATTATCTCAGTGCGTTTCTTCTTCAGCGCCTGCAAATTCATCACGGTCACGCGGGTCTTTAGTCTTTGCGGAAGGTTGTACAGCACTGCCGACGGTCAGCGCCAGCTGCCGCCGCAGCGCATCCACGCCGGTTGAGTTTTGCGCACTGACGAAAAGTCGGGGCGTTTGCTGACCATCCAATTCAAACATGTCTTCAAGTTGCAGCGGCCAGCGGTCTTTTTCAAGGGCATCGAGCTTGTTGAATACGAGTATTTGAGGAATGTCCGCAGCACCAATTTCGGCCAAAACCTGCTGCACTTGCGCGATCTGCTCGGGGAAATGAGGATTGGAAGCATCCACCACGTGCAGCAGCAAGTCAGCGTCCACGGCTTCTTGCAGTGTGGCCTGAAACGCCGCAATCAGACCGTGCGGCAAATCGCGGATGAAACCGACGGTGTCTGACAGCGACACCGACCGTCCGGCATCACCCAAGTAAAGCTGACGCGTCGTAGTGTCCAGCGTGGCGAAGAGCTGGTCAGCCGCGTAGGCGCGGGCCTTGACCAAGGCGTTGAACAGCGTGGACTTTCCTGCATTGGTGTAGCCCACCAGCGAGATGTTGAACGAGTCACGCCGCTCGCGCTGGCGCCGCTGGGTTTGGCGCTGCTTCTTGACTTTGACCAGCCGCTCTTTAGTGCGCTTGATGTTCTCGCCGATCATGCGTTTGTCCAGCTCAATCTGCGCTTCACCAGGGCCGCCGCGCATGCCGATGCCGCCGCTTTGCCGCTCCAAGTGCGACCAGCGGCGCACCAGGCGGGTACTTTGATATTGCAGCCGCGCCAATTCCACCTGTAACTTGCCCTCATGGCTGCGCGCGCGCTGGCCAAAAATCTCCAGGATCAGCAAGGTGCGGTCGTTCACAGGCAGCTCAAAATGGCGCTCCAAGTTGCGTTGCTGTGCTGGGCTTAAAGACTGGTCGAACAGAATCTCTTTCGCACCCAATTGCGCGGCCATGAGCTTGATTTCATCGGCCTTGCCGCTGCCGATGAAGAGTGCAGCGTCCGGTGCGCGGCGCTTGCAGGTCACGCGTGAAATGGGGTTGAGGCCTGCGGTTTGAGCCAGCAACCCCAACTCCTCAAGCTCACCATCAAAATTCGGCAAACCTAAATCAACCCCAACCAAAATGGCGGGAACGGGCGTTTGAGGGTGTTGCTCAGCCAAGCGTAAATAGAGGTCGAAGGGTCATCAAAACGTCAAGGCTGCGCAGGCACGTCGCCCGCTTCAGCGGTGGTGAAGTTAACAGCCCGCCCCGGCACAATGGTGGAGATGGCATGCTTGTAGACCATTTGGGTGACGGTATTGCGCAGCAGCACAACATACTGGTCAAAGGATTCGATTTGCCCTTGCAGCTTGATACCGTTCACCAGGTAGATTGAAACCGGTACGTGTTCCCGACGCAGCGCGTTGAGAAAAGGGTCTTGCAGAAGTTGGCCTTTATTGTTCACGATATTCTCCGTGTTTTGGAACAGATTAATAGAAGGCAAACGATAGCACACTGATCATCGCCCACTGGCGCGGGTGACTCAATCCCCCACAAAATACACTGAAACCCTTTGCAGCTCGCCGTCCGCTTTGGCACGCAGTCTCAGTCGTCTTTGTCGAGAAACGGATTTTTGGAGGTTTTCATTTCAATTCGCATCGGTGTGCCAACGAGGTCGAACTCTTTGCGAAAACGGCCTTCCAGAAACCGTTTGTAAGAATCAGTGACGTGTTCAAGCGAGTTGCCGTGGATGATGATGACGGGTGGGTTCATGCCGCCCTGATGCGCGTAGCGAAGTTTAGGGCGGTACATGCCAGCGCGCTTCGGGCTTTGGAACTGCACCGCTTCGAGCAGGAGGCGCGTCAACACCGGGGTGGACATCTTCATGTTGGCCGCCCGGTACGCCTGCGCAATCGAAGCCCACAACGGCCCCAAACCCTGGCGCTTCTGGGCTGAGATCAAATGCATTGCCGCAAACTTCAAAAAAGGCAGCCGAGTCTCAATGGATCGTTTGACCAGTTCGCGTTGGTACTCGTCAATCGCGTCCCATTTGTTAATCGCCAGCACCACCGCGCGGCCACTTTCCAGAATGTAGCCGGCGATATGGGCATCTTGATCAGTCACGCCCTGTGTTGCGTCAATTAAAAGCAAAACGACGTTGGCGGATTCAATTGCTTGCAATGTTTTGACGACTGAGAACTTCTCTATTGCCTCAAAGACCTTGCCTTTGCGCCGCAGACCTGCCGTGTCGATCAGCTCAAACAGTTGCCCATTGCGCTCAAACGGCACTGAGATGGCATCGCGCGTTGTACCGGGCAAATCGAACGCCACCAAGCGCTCTTCGCCCAGCCAGGTATTGATCAAAGTGGACTTGCCGACATTTGGGCGGCCCGCCACCGCTAGCTTGATGACGCCCGGCATACCCTCGTCGGTTTCCTCTTCAGGTTCAGGCAGCCCCAAAGGCTCCAGCGCCAGCTCAACCAGATCGCGTGTGCCCTGCCCGTGGGCCGCTGAAATGGGATAAACCTCACCCAGACCCAACTCAAAAAACTCGACCAGTTGAGCGCCCGCCTGCATGCCTTCAGCCTTGTTGGCCACCAACACGCAGGGCTTGCCGAGGCGGCGCAAGTACTTGGCGATGTCGTAGTCTTGTGCCGAAATACCGTCTCGGGCATCCACAACGAAGATCACGACATCGGCTTCAGCCACCGCCTGACGGGTCTGCTTGGCCATTTCCTTGAAAATGCCTGAATCCGCATCCGGCTCAAAACCGCCGGTGTCAATCACAATGAACTCACGGTTGCCTTGTTTGCCATTGCCGTAATGGCGATCACGCGTCAAGCCCGCAAAATCCGCGACGATTGCATCGCGCGTCTTCGTCAAACGGTTAAAAAGCGTTGACTTTCCGACGTTGGGGCGGCCAACCAATGCCAGGACTGGTTTCATAGATCAGCGATCAGTGCGCTATTCGGGCCGGAATCCAAAAACGCCACCACTGCGGGTGACGACGACCAGCGACTCCCCTGCCAGCACCGGGGCGGCGGCGATGGCTGTTCCATCCGTCGATACGCGGTTAAGGGACGAGCCATCCTCGCGGGACAGCAGATGGACCAAACCCGTATTGTCGCCAATGGCCACAGACCGTCCCACAACGAGTGGCGCGGTCAAGCCCCGGTACTTCAAGCGCTCAGACTCCCACGCCCGCTCGCCTGTTTCGCGGCTCCATGCGACGACTTTGCCATCGCCCTCGGTGCCGTAAACGAATTTCTCGTTGCCATGCAGACCTTCGTAACCCGAGGCAGGCCGGGTCCAAATCAAATTCCCTGTGGTGGCATTGACGCAGCCTACCGCCGCCTGAAACGCTCTGACGCAAACTGTGTCGCCTTCGCGGCTGACTTTGGAGACCAAATCCACCAAGCGCTCGACATCATTCGTTCCGCGTGACACGCCAATGGGTGCTTCCCAGCGGCTAGTGCCGTTTTGCGGATTCATACCCACCAAGCGGCCAGACAGTCCGACTACCAAAGTGTCGGCTACCGCCAGCAACACACCCGCTTGACGCAAAACCAAAGGCTCACCCGCGCGAACCTGAGTCCATATTTTTTGACCCGACTGCGCGTCAAATGCAGTAACTGAACGGTCAGCGGTCAGCACAAAAACACGCGCGCCTGCGACGAGCGGTGCTGTAAAGCTCAGAGCGGGGAGTGTTTGCCGCCACACTTCACGGCCCGCATCCAGCGTGACCAGTTCGTTATTGCGGGTTATGACCGCAGCAAAGCGACCGTCTGATCCAACACCCGCCGCAATGGACGAACCCACATTGGCGCGCCAAATGTCGCCACCCGTTCGCGCATCAAGCGCAACAACCGTTCCGTCAGAACTCGCAACCGAGACCGTGTTGCCCACCACTTTGATATCGGCTGGGAAATTAACCTCACCAATTTTTGTCGACCATACTTGGCGAACGCCCAACAGCGCTGCGTTGGGGGCTAACTCGGTCGGCTTGGGCGGCTCCACGCCACTGGCACAGCCGATCAGCAACACAACAGTGCCCAGCGCAGCAGTACGCCAAAGTTGCGTCACTGATCCAATCAACTCCAGCGCCCGATTCCGATGATTCTTTGACTTCACTTGGCACCCTCCGCCTGAACTGGTGATACGACCGGCTTGGGATTGATGCCTAAGGCATTTAGCTTGACCTCGACCAGGCGGCGGTACTCGGCGCGCTCATCAAATGCTTTAAAGGCCTTCTCGAACTCGGCGCGGGCTTCTTGCTTCTTGCCCTGAAGCATGTAGATGTCCCCCGTCCGATCCGACACCAACGCCGAAAATTCTGCCGGGAAGCTGCCAGACAGCAGCTTCAAGGCCTCGTCATAAGCCGCACTTTCTGCCAGAACACTGGCCAGACGGAGTTTGGCAATCGCCTGATAACCGTTGTCAGACGATTTCTCGGCTACCCACGTCAACGCCGCCTTGGCTTGATCAGTCTTTGCACCTTCAAAGAAGACCCGTGCGGCCACAAGACCCGCCTGCTGGGCAAAACTTGTGTTCGGGTACTTGTCTTTCATATCGGCGAAAACACGCTCCAGCTTCGGCAGGTCACCCGCCACCGCATTGCGCTCGACTTCGTCAAACAGTGCAGCAGCCTGCGATGCTTGGTTTTGCTGCCACCGCTGGTAAATGTTCCAGCCTGCAAAAGCCGCCAACGCAACGGTCAGCACAATCGTGATGAGGTTGCCCCACTGCTTCCAGAATGCCTTGAGTTCATCAAGCTGTTCTTGTTCTTCGAGATCTAGTTGATTGGCCATGAGTTTGAACGATTACTGAACGCTGAAGGAGCGCTTTGAATGAAGACGCTTATTGAACGGATTGTAGGGTGCCCGCCCACACGGAAATTTGATCCAACCGTTGCCTGACCTGAAGCCCTTCGCCGTCACGTAAAGACTTAACCGTGACGCAGCCCGACTCAAGCTCGTCAACGCCAAAAACAACGGCAAATCGGGCCCTGCTGGCATCGGCTTTTTTGAACTGCGACTTCATGCTGCCCAGACCCTCACCGCTGGCAGCATGCATTTGTACAGTTATTCCTAAGCTGCGCAAGGACTGGATGGTTTTTAGAGCGAGCGGCAAGTTCGCAATATCAGGAATCACGGCGTAAACGTCTGGCGCGGGAACGGCCAGAGGTGCGCACTGCGTCTGCACGAGCTCAAGTACGCGCTCCAAGCCCATGCCCCAGCCTACGGCTGGCGTAGGCTTGCCGCCCAGTATCTCGAACAAGCCATCGTAGCGACCACCCCCGCAAAGGGTTCCCTGCGCGCCAAGCTCGTCGGTCACAAACTCGAACACAGTGTGGCTGTAATAATCGAGGCCCCGCACCAAGCGCGGATTGATGGTCCAGGCGACACCACAGGCGGTCAGCAGGCTTTTGACCGTGTCAAAGTGTTTGAGCGAAACCTCACCGAGGTAGCTCAGCAGCTGCGGCGCGTCTTGCACAAGAGCCTGCATGGCCGGATTCTTGGTGTCAAGTATCCGAAGCGGATTCGTGAGCAAGCGCCGCTGCGCCTCTGCATCGAGCAGGTCTTGGTGCTTTTGGAAATAGGTAATCAAATCCGCCCGATGGGCCTTGCGTTCAAGCGGCAAACCCAAGCTATTGAGTTCCACGCGCACTCCACGAAGCCCCAAAGCAGCAAACAGGTCGTTGACCAGCAGCATCAGCTCGGCATCGACCTCCGGCCCTGCAAAGCCCAATGCCTCAGCTCCCAGTTGGTAGAACTGACGATAACGCCCCCGCTGTGGCCGCTCGTGGCGGAACATCGGCCCCATGTAAAAGAGCCGCTTGCCGCCGTCGTACGTCAGGTTGTGTTGAATCGCCGCACGCACTACCCCAGGGGTATTTTCCGGGCGCAGCGTCAGTTGCTCACCATTGAGGCGATCAACAAAGGAGTACATCTCCTTTTCGACAATGTCGGTCGTTTCTCCCGTTCCGCGAACGAAAAGTGCCGTCGGCTCCAGGATGGGTGTGCGCACATTGCGGTAGGCATAGCGCGCCATATGGGTGCGAACCTTGTCCTCAATCCATTCCCAACGCGCCGAATCTGGGGGAAGAATGTCATTCATTCCCTTGACTGCTGTTAACTTCTCGGTTTTGACCAGATTTGATACGTCCACCGTGTCAGTGCTTCGTTGTTCGGACATTCTGTAGATCAGGCGCTATCACGCGGTTAGGAGTTGGTTATTCGCGCCGAAGCGTTTTTCAATATAAGTTTCGACCACCGCCTGGAAGTCAGCAGCAATGTTGTCACCCCGAAGGGTCATGCGCTTTTCGCCATCGATAAAAACTGGCGCGGCTGGGGCCTCGCCCGTACCCGGCAGGCTAATGCCAATGTCAGCATGCTTGCTCTCACCGGGGCCGTTCACGATACAGCCCATGACGGCAACTTTGAGCCCCTCAACGCCAGGGTAGCGCTTGCGCCAGACTGGCATTTGCGCCCTCAAGAAGTCATCAATCTGCTTGGTGAGTTCTTGAAAGGTAGTGCTGGTCGTCCTGCCACAGCCAGGGCAAGCCGTGACACTAGGCACAAAAGTCCGCAGGCCCAGGGCTTGCAGGATTTCAGCGGCAATAACGACCTCTTGAGTCCTCGCCTCGCCCGGTGCAGGGGTCAGAGACACTCGGATCGTGTCGCCGATACCTTCTTGCAACAGGATCGACAACGCCGTCGCCGATGCCACTGTACCCTTGGTGCCCATACCCGCCTCGGTCAAACCCAAGTGCAAGGCGTAGTCGGCCCGCCTTGCCAATTCACGGTAGACGGCAATCAGGTCTTGAACGCCACTGACTTTGCAGGACAGGATGATTTGATTCGGATCCATACCCATGCGTTCTGCCAAACGCGCCGACTCAATCGCAGACGTTATCAACGCCTCGTACATGACTAATTTGGCATCCCACGGCGCACTGCGCAGGCTGTTTTGATCCATCAAACTGGCCAGCAAATCCTGATCAAGACTGCCCCAATTGACGCCGATTCGCACCGGCTTGTTCCAGCGCAGAGCCGCCTCAATCATCTGGCCAAACTGCTTGTCGTGCTTATCGCCTTTACCGACATTGCCAGGGTTGATGCGGTACTTTGACAGCGCTTGGGCGCAGGCCGGAAAATCGGTGAGAAGACGATGCCCGTTGTAGTGAAAATCACCGATCAAGGGAACAAACACCCCCATGCGGTCAAGCTGCTCGCGCACGTAGGGAACCGCCTGAGCGGCCTCTGGCGTGTTGACGGTGATGCGCACCAGCTCCGAGCCCGCCAAGGCCAACTCCTTCACCTGAATCGCCGTGCCAATGGCATCAGCCGTGTCGGTGTTGGTCATTGACTGCACCCGAACGGGTGCAGTTCCGCCCACTGTCACAACTTGGTCGGCCCACGCCACTGAGGCTTGACGCGAATGTCTTGGACGGGTGCCCGCCGAGGCAATAGGTGTATCGATAGATGTCGAAATTGATGTCGAGACAGTCAGACGATCATTCATCATTTCACCTCAAAACGGGCAACATTGTCTTTGCTTATGGGCACGAGATCCACCACAGTGCCACGAACTTGAACATCAACCAAATTCGCTCGCCCAACAATCACCGTCATTGGTAAAGCTCCGCCCAGATTTTGAGATTCGCCGCTCAACATGGTCTTGCGTAACACCACCAAGCGCTTGGCATCCGTGACTTCAACCCATGAATTGCCTCGTGCAGTGAGTGTCAAAATCTCGGTCGTCTCAAAAGCGACTGGCGTGGAGGTCTGTACAGGCTCTGGTATTGCTACAGCGCTGACAACTGCGACAGCAATGGCTGGGTTCGCAGCGGGTGCACTCGGCATTGTTGACGTCGCCGCTTCTGTTGATGTATTCACCATCGAAGGCGTCTGAGCCATCGGCGGCGCAGCGGCGGGCGAACCAGCTAACTCGGCTCCTTTTCTGATGTCCTCAACAAGCTGTTGAATTGCCGGAAAAAACATCAAACCCAGAGCACCTATGGCAAACGCAAAACCCAACAAGATCAGAGGCCGGGAGAGTTTCTCGGCCAGCGACTTTTGCATGCTGTGCCCAGAAGGCTTGAAGGTGGGTTGCCTGCCAGTTCGTTCTTGCTGATCTCGTTGCGCGCTGGTTTGAGGAAATGCAGCCAACACGGGCACCGGATCGACCTTTAGAAGCCTGCAAACCGTACCCGCCAGCGCCCGCGCAAAAACCGTATCAGGCAGCAAGTCCAACCGATCAGCCTCAAGCGCCTCAATTTTTTTGACCGGCACTTTCAGCGAAACGGCCAAGGCGCCGATGTGCAAGCCAGCCTCTTCACGCGCGCGGCGCAGCATCGCGCCCGCCGACACTTGGCTGCCGGGATCACTCCCGTGGCGTGCGCCATCCGGCATTGGCCCAGTCGCCTCACTCATTGAAAGCGCTCCGCTCAAAGGATGCCAATTCGCGCGACTGGGCGAAACGCTTCCTCAGTTGCCCTACCAGTTGCTGCATCGCATCACGGTTTTCCATCTTTCGCTCCACCTTGATCCCCAGCCACAGTGATTCGGCATTCGCCAGCTCGCTGTTATTGAGCCGCCGCACGTAGAACTGAGCTTTGCTGAACTCGCCGCGCTGATACAAAAGTGTGGCCAAGTTGTACCCTGTCACCGGATTTCCTGCATCCAGTTCGTAAGACCGTAGCAAGCTCTGCTCGGCCTCGGCGACTTTCCCTGCCCTGACCTGGCAGAGTCCCTGCGCCATCCATGATTTAGCCCGTCCGCTGTAAACCGGACTGGCGATGGCTTGGGACAGCGCTTGCTGTGACTCTGGATAACGGGCCTGCTGGCACAGCATCCAGCCATAGTTGTGCAAAACGTTCGGATCGCGCGGACTGATTGACAAGGCGCGCCGGAAGCTCTCTTCCGCCAGACGTGGGTCGCTCAAGCGCATGTAAATCAAACCCCTCAGGTTGTGCGCCTCAGCGAAGTTGGGGTCTGCCACGAGGGATTGCTTCAATTCATCCAGGGCTACGGTGGTTTGCCCTTGCTCAAAATAGCCCACGGCCAGTTCAAGTCTGATACGGGCGCGTTTTCGGGTGTCAGGCTCATCGGATTCTGTCAATATCTCCGGCTGAGCGCTGCTCAATAGCCCGCCAGGCCGTGAGGCGCAACCGCTCAAGGCCGCGAAGATGAAAACGGTGCCAGCCAAAACAACACTCAACCCGCGCGCAGCGATGACTCCACTTTGCTCGTCATTGAAAAAAGTCATTTCAAGGCTCCGAAGTTTGCTGCTGCAACTGTGCAAATGGCGTAATTTTGACAACCCGCTTGCGAGCCATTCTCTCTGCCGCGCCCGTTCTATCCTTCACATCACCCGCCAATTGGCCGCACGCAGCGTCGATATCGTCACCTCGGGTTTTTCGTACCGTGGTCACGATGCCTGCATCGGTCAATATTTTGGCAAATGAGGCGACCGTTGCCGGTGCCGAGCAAGTCAAACCTGAAGCTGGAAACGGGTTGAACGGAATCAGATTAAATTTAGCCCAAACGCCGCCTGTTGCATGCCGCTTGACCAATTCAACAAGTTGCGCCGCGTGTTCTGACTTGTCATTGACGCCAGCCAGCATGCAATATTCGAACGTGATGAAATCGCGGGGGGCTTTTAATAGATAGCGATTGCAGGCATCCAGAAGCTCTGAAATCGGGTATTTGAGGTTCAGCGGAACAAGGTCATTTCTCAACGCGTCATTGGGCGCATGCAAAGACACGGCCAGCGCTACGGGGCAGTCTTCAGCCAACCGATCAATCATTGGAACGACGCCCGATGTTGAAACCGTGAGTCGCCTGCGGGAAATTCCGTAGGCGTGGTCGTCCAGCATCACTCTGAGCGCTGGCACCAGCGCCGTGTAGTTTTGCAGCGGCTCACCCATTCCCATCATCACGACATTGGAAATCACGCGGGACGTTTGCCCCAAGTGCCTGCGCAAAAAGTGCTCGGCGAACCATAGTTGCCCTACGATCTCCGCAGTCGTCAAGTTACGGCTGAATCCTTGATGCCCCGTCGAGCAAAATCGGCAACCGACCGCACAACCGGCCTGAGAAGAAATACACAGCGTGCCGCGATCCCGTTCGGGGATAAATACCGTTTCAATGGCGTTGCCGCCACCGACATCGAACAACCACTTGATCGTGCCATCCGTCGAAATTTGCTGCGTGCTGAGTTTCAAAGCCTCGACTGCTGCAACGCCTTTGAGCTTGCTGCGTAAAGACCCCGCCAAGTCCGACATCTCGTCAAAATCCGAGACGCCGTTGTGGTGAATCCATCGAAAAAGCTGCTTCGCGCGGAACCGCTTCTCACCAAGCCGTTCACAAAAAACGGCCAATCCGTCGAGGTCAAATTCGAGCAGATTGGTGGTCATCTTAAGTCTTCACCAAGGCAAATTCGAGCGATAAGAGCGAACAGCTACGGCTGGCGACTGAAGATTAGCGTGAAAATACGTTCATGCCAGCGAAGAAGAAGGCGATCTCATTCGCAGCATTTTCAGCAGAATCCGACCCATGCACGGCGTTGGCATCAATGCTGTCTGCAAAGTCAGCGCGGATGGTTCCGGCGGCAGCTTTCTTCGGGTCTGTTGCACCCATCAAATCTCGGTTTTTCAGAATTGCGCCTTCACCCCGCAGAGCTTGAATCATGACCGGGCCGGAAATCATGAATTCCACCAGGTCTTTGAAGAAAGGCCTCGCGCTGTGGACGGCATAAAAAGCCTCAGCCTCCGAGCGCGACAAATGAGCCATTCTGGACGCCACAACTTTGAGGCCAGCGGCTTCAAAACGCGCATAGATCTGACCGATAACGTTTTTCGCGACAGCGTCGGGTTTGATGATTGAAAGTGTGGTTTCGATGGCCATGAATAAATCCTGAACTAAAAGTACTAAATAGCTGCCTGAGAAAGCCGCCTCTGAGAGCTGCCTTAAAGGCAAAGCCCCCTATTTTAGCGTCAGCGCCCACCCCACAGACCACCGCTCCGGCAAATACTGCAGGAATTCAGCGCTATCGATCTCGACCACCGCCACCACGTTTTCCGCCTTGCCCGGCGTTACCGCCTCCACCTGATCTGCGCTGAGGCTGCCCCTGTCCTTGACGTTGCCGCATGAAACTGTCAGCACCGATATAGCCAAACGCCGTCTTCATGGGATCGGGCTGCGCAACATTGCCTGCTCGCTCACCTCCTCGGTCACCGCGTTCAGATGTGCCAGCCGGGTCTTGCCGGGGCAGCCTTTTGCCCTGACCGGGTGCTCCAGTGACTTGCGGAGGCCTGCCAGCCTCGCGAAACGAGCTTCCACGAGCGCCTCGGCCCACATTGCGATCATTTAGACGGGCCCTGTTTTGACCAGGCCGACCCGTGTTAGGCCGAGATTCACCCGGTTGGCTCGAAGGTTCCGGCTCCCTGCCGCGATGGCCGCTCAAGGCTTCGGTAACCTGGCGCAATGCCCGGATGTCAGCGTCATCAAGCTCCATCCACGCACCCCGCTTGAGTCCCCTTGGCAGCAGCATCGCGCCATAGCGGATGCGAATCAGTCGGCTCACCGCATGGCCCACCGCCTCAATCATGCGCCGAACTTCCCGATTGCGGCCCTCTGAAATGGTCACGCGGTACCAACAATTGGAGCCTTCCCCGCCACCCTCTTCTATCGAGCCAAATCTCGCCACGCCGTCGTCGAGCTTCACGCCGTCCAAGAGTTTTTGCTTTTCTTCCTTGCTCAAGCTGCCCAAGACCCTGACGGCATATTCACGCTCCAGGCCAAAGCGGGGATGCATCAGGTTGTTCGCCAGTTCCCCCGAACTGGTGAACAGCAAAAGCCCCTCCGTGTTCAAGTCCAAGCGCCCTACCGATTGCCACTTTCCCTGGTGCAATTTGGGTAAACGGCGAAACACGGTCGGTCGATTTTGCGGATCGTCATGGGTGACGACTTCGCCCACAGGCTTGTGATAAGCAATGACGCGGGCAGGAGGGGGATCGATCCGAAACCGCACGGGTTTGCCGTTGACTTTGATTTGGTCTCCAAACTGGATTCGTTGGCCAATGTGGGCAGGCTCGTTGTTGACCGAAATTCGCCCCTCCAAAATGAGCTGCTCCATCTCCAAACGCGACCCCATGCCAGACTGCGCCAGAATTTTATGCAGCTTGGGGGACTCGGCCACGGGCAAAAGGATTCGCTTGGCGGGTGCATCCTCAACAAGCTCTGCGTCAGCATCTGCGTCAAATCGGCCGGAGATGACATCACCAAACAAGTTGGGTGCGTCCAAGCCGCTGTCATCCCCGTTTTCAGGAAGATTGGGCTCTGGTGGAATTTCAGCGTTCATAGTGGCAAAGCGTTTCCGTTGGTCTGAATCTGCGTCGGCTCATCAGCATTGATTTCATCGATGACCTGCATCGCCTCTGAGGGCGAAGCACCCTCGATTTCCAAACTGGCCTGAAGCGGTGAAATCAAGCTGGTCAGGCTGGTCAGGCCCGCCGGGTTGAACTCCAGGTTTCCGCTGAGGTTGGGACTTTCAAGCGCCGGTAGTTGATCCAGCGATTCAACACCCAAGTCATCAAGAAACTGTCGCGTGGTGGCGAACAGTGTGGGGCGCCCCACTGTCTCTCGGTGGCCGATGGCTTCGACCCAACCGCGGTCTTCAAGCTGCTTGATGACCAGTGAGTTGACGGTGACACCACGAATATCCTCAATGTCGCCCCGCGTCACCGGCTGGCGATAGGCAATGATCGCGAGCGTTTCCAGCGCCGCACGCGTGTATTTGGGTGGCTTCTCAGGATTGAGCCGATCCAGGAATGTACGCAACTCGGGTCGGCTTTGAAACCGCCAGCCACTGGCAACGCAGACCAGTTCGGCACCGCGCTGATCCCAATCGAGCTGGATGCTTTCCAACAGCGACTTGATGTTGTCCAGGCTCAACTCATCGTCAAAGAGAACGCCCATTTCCTTGACCGGTATCGGCGCGCTGGCGCAGATCAGAGCAGTCTCAAGAACGCGTTTGGCGGCTACGGTGTTCATGGGGCATTACAGGGTAACGGTTCGCCAGAAAAGGAGGCGGGGAGCTTGCTCAGGCAGCGGTGCCGTATTGAGCTCAATTAGCTGAAGCTGAATTCTGTGCCGGACTGAAAACAGCATTTTCATTGTATCGCAGGCCAAGCTCCACCATCGCATCGTCGAAATCCAAGGGCGGTGGCGCGTGGAACTGCAAGGCCGCCTGAGAAACCGGGTGGACGAAGCCCAGGCGAAATGCGTGCAAAGCCTGGCGCGGCATTGCTGAAACTTGCTTGCCGCCGTATACATCGTCCGCCAATATTGGCAAGCCAATCGTTGCCATGTGCACCCGTATTTGATGGGTGCGACCCGTGTGCAAGCTGCATCGAACCAAGCTGCCCCGCGGGTTGGTGTCAAGCACGCTCAAGCTGGTTTTAGCCTCTTTTCCCGCATTGCGATCCAGGTCCACCACGGCCATGCGCAGCCTATTTCTGGGATCGCGGCCAATCGGTGCCTCCACGTCACGGTGGGCTGGCCCTTTCCACGGTTTTGCGGTCAACGCCAAATACTGGCGGCTCACCGTGCGGGCGGCAATCATGTGCACCAGTGCGTCCATGCAACTGCGGGTACGCGCAACCACCATCAGGCCGCTGGTGTTTTTGTCAAGCCGATGGACGATGCCCGCTCGCGGGATGGTGCTGGCGAGCGTATCCAAACCCAACAGGGCGTTGAGCAAGGTTCCGCTCCAGTTGCCAGGCGCTGGGTGCACAACCAGGCCAGCGGGCTTGTTGACAACCAAAAGATGGTCGTCGCTGTAGACAACGTCCAGTGCAATGTTCTCAGCCTTGTAGGCTTGGCTCTGCGCGGTGGGCCGCAGCTCAACAGCTCCCATCGTGCCAACCTTTACCCTGCTGGATGGCTTGGAAGCACGAGCGCCCGCAAGCGTTACCGCGCCGACCTCTATCAGCTGTTGCAAGAAGTTTCTGGAGAACTCGGGCAACAAGTGAACAAGCGCAATATCGAGCCGTTGTCCGTGTTGTGCTGCCTCGACTTGGAACGGGCGAACTTCAAGGTCTGCTCCCGTATCACCTAGCTCGGCGCCAATCTCATCAGCTTCAATCTCCGCTTGGGCACTCGATATAATCACAATGGTCTGTCTGAAGGAAGTTATAGCAATGGTTTCTGGCAAATTATCGGTTGTTCGTGCGCTTGGGTTGCTTGCCGCCGCCCTCATTGTCGGCTGTGCCTCAACCGAAACGGATCGAACCGCCAACATGAGTCCCGCCACGCTTTACGCTGAAGCGAAGGACGAGTTGAGTGCGGGTGCCTACGACAGGGCCGCTTCACTTTTTGAAAAACTCGAAGGCCGTGCGGCAGGCACTCCGTTGGCGCAACAGGCTCAGTTGGAAAAAGCCTACGCGCGCTATAAAGGAACAGAGACTGCCGAAGCCTTGGCGACGCTGGAACGCTTCATGAAGCTGCACCCAGCCAGCCCGGCGCTTGATTACGCCCTGTACCTCAAGGGCATCATCAACTTCAACGACGATCTTGGGCTGTTTGCCGGTATCACTCGCCAAGACTTGTCCGAGCGCGACCAAAAAGCATCGAAAGAGTCGTTTGATGCGTTCAAGGAGTTGACGACGCGGTTCCCCGATTCCAAATATTCAACCGATGCCCGCTTGCGCATGACCTATATTGTCAATTCGCTGGCGCAGTATGAGGTGCATGTCGCCCGCTACTACTACAAGCGTGGCGCCTATGTCGCGGCGATCAATCGCTCCCAAGCGGCGTTGTCGGAATACCGCGCGGTGCCTGCCTTGGAAGAAGCCTTGTACATCATGTTCAAGTCTTACGACGCGCTGGGCTTGGCCCAACTTCGCGACGATACGAAGCGCGTGCTCGAAACGACCTATCCCAAGACTGAATATTTAAGCCGTGGCTTTAAGCCTGATTCGAATCCGTGGTGGAAGATTTGGTAAGCTGATCCAGAGCGTCCAAGAATTCAGCCTCTGACGCTATCGTTTTCATCTCTGGCAGGGCGGCGAGCAGCCTTTTGCCGTAACCCATGCTCGCCAGTCGGCTGTCGCACACCACCAGCAAGCCTTGATCGGACTCCCGGCGAATCAGTCGCCCTGCACCCTGCTTCAGCGCGACGGCGGCTTCGGGCAAAGAATAGCTGTTGAACGCGCTTTTGCCCTGTTGCTCTAACTGACTGGAGCGGGCCTCAACCATCGGGTCGCTCGGCGGTGGGAAGGGCAATTTGTCGATGACCACCATTTGCAGCGCTTCGCCCGGCACATCGATACCTTCCCAAAACGAAGCCGAGGCCACCAGAATGCAACCCAGCTTCCCATCGCCGTTGCCCACGCGAAATCGCTCCATCAACTCCCGC
>JANOTO010000415.1:0-4517 GCA_031416395.1 Rhodoferax sp.
GCTTTGACCAATTGCAGCGGAATGCTGCCCGCGCTGGCAGGTGAAACGGCGACCTGTGCGCCGGTGATCTTGGAGCCATCCATCGCCTCCCAGGTCGCGGGTGGGCCGTAGTATTTTCCGATGCGCTTGCCGCTGCGGTCGCTGAGCGCCGCATCCGGGCCGACGAACACCCATTCAAACTGTCCCGCCATACCTGTCTTGGCCCGGCATTCGTAGGTGATGTCGCCTGCGCCCACGGATTCCAAAGCGACGCGGTTGCCCGCTGGAACTTTGACCGCATCCGGCAAGGCCGCTTGCGAAAACGGAACCATTGCCGGACCACTTGGGGCAGCGCATGCCGCCAGTGAGGCGATGCAGATCAGGCCCAAGGCTTGGGCGGGTAGAGAAGATGATTTCACGGTGAACTCCTTGGATTGATTGGATACAGGTCAATACGCGCAATCAATGCTATTGGATTCAGTGGTGTTGCAAGAGCGGATGAATCCAATATCGCTTGTAGGCCGTATCCGACACAAGCACCCGTCAACTTCCCCTCGAGGGGTCACAGGTGCCGATCCTGAAAAATTGCCTTCGATCACAATATCGCCATGAACCACGAAACTTTAGATGCCGAGTTAATCCAACTTCTGGACCGCGTTGCCGCACGCGACCACGCTGCGCTGAAGGCGCTGTACGACCACACGGCGGGCAAGCTGTACGGCCTGGCGCTGCGCGTGGTGACCCAGCGCGAGCGCGCCGAAGACGTGCTGCAAGAGGCGTTTTTGACGATCTGGCGCTCTGCCGGTGATTACCGCGCCTCATTGAGCCCGCCGATGGCCTGGATGGGCCTGATCGTGCGCAGCCGGGGCCTGGACGCATTGCGCAGGCGTTCGGCAGACCGCAGCCAGATGACGCAAGAGTTCGACGAAGTGCTGGCCGACACGCTGCAAGGCGACTCCGCCAACCCGATGGACACCGTGCAGGCCAGCGAGCAGGCGTTTGCACTGCACCAATGCCTGGGCCAGCTTGAAAGCAAGCAACGCGAAGTGGTCAGCCTGGCCTACATCCGCGACTTGAGCCACAGCGAGCTGAGCGAGCAGTTGAAGCTGCCGCTGGGTACCGTCAAAACCTGGATCCGCCGGGGGCTGGATCAACTGCGCAACTGCATGGCGCGCTTCGCGTGAAATCTAAAAGTACAACGAAAACTTCAACGCCATGAACCTGATCAACAATCCCGAACTGCTGGACCGCCTGGCCAGTCACTACGCGCTGGGCACCCTGCGCGGCGGCGCGCGACGACGTTTTGAGTCCCTCGCGCGTGAGTATCCCGGCGTGCGCACCGCCGCCCTCGTCTGGCAAACCCGCCTGGCCAGCGTGAATGAACTGCAAATGCAAGCCACACCGAGGCCGGTGGTGTGGACGCGCATCGACAACTTGGTGCGCGGCGAGTTGGATACCGCCACGATGCGGTCGCGCAAACAGATCGCCCAGACTGAAACCAGGTCACTTGGCGGCTGGTGGCAAGGCCTTGCGCTTTGGCGCGGAGTCGGCGCGGCGGGCGCGCTGGCCAGCGTGATCGCCATCGTGACGGGTATCAATCTGAAGAGCCAAATGGGCGGCGAAATTGGCCGCCTGCAAGCCCAGTTGCTGGCGACACCGCAAATCGAATACGTCGCCGTGCTGGCCGATGACAAATCGGCCGCATCGATGCTGGTGACGTTCGATCCTAAAAACAAGAAGCTCGTTTTGCAACGTGTCGGCGGCTACCAGGAGGCGGGCGACCGCTCCTTGCAATTGTGGGCCTTGCCCCCCAGCGGCGGCCCCCGTTCGCTGGGCGTTTTGGGTGGCGACAAGCTGCTTCAGTTAACCGCCAACGATGGCGACATTCGCGCCATACCGACGCTCGCCATCAGCCTGGAACCCAAAGGCGGCGTGCCCAGCGCGGGCGGCCCCACTGGGCCGGTGCTGTTCACCGGGACGGTGATTCAGAAGATGCTGTGAGTCAGAATTGAATACTATGATATTAATAGCGATATATGCATATTATTCGAGAGCTGGAGGCATTTTTTGTTAATAATTTACGTGTTTTGACGTTCAAACCAAAAATAATTAACTCCCAGGTTAATTTAACTCGATATCGTTGAATTTATTCAGCTACGCTTGCGCAACCGACTTTGAAAGTTTCGAGTGCGCTTCAAAAAAATCTTTCTCGCCAGCGTGCTGACGGTCTTTGCCGCCAGTACCCACGCGTTTCTAGTCTCCAACCTGTCGCCTCAAGGCGAGGTAGCCCAGGTTCGTCAGGTCGTTGCCAAATTCAGCGAAGCGGCGATCAATTTTGGCGACCCCAAGGCGACTGCACCTTTGACCATCAGTTGCAGCGATGCCCAGGCCAGCAAGGGCAATGGCCGCTGGATCAGCGAGCGCGAATGGGCATTTGAATTCGAGCAGGATCTGCCGCCCGGTGTGGCCTGCACGATGCAGATGCGCCCAGGTTTGAAGTCACTCAAAGGCGTCGATCTCGCCAGCCCGCTGAGCTACAAGTTCAACACTGGTGGGCCGTTTGTCCAGACCATCCAGCCCTACATGGGCAGCCGGATTGACGAAGAGCAATTCTTCACGCTGCGCCTCAATGGCCCTGCCACGCTGGCCAGCGTGCAAGCGAACCTATGGTGCGCCGTGGACGGCCTGGGTGAGCGCGTGCCGGTGCGGTTGATTGCTGGGGCAGACCGCAGCGCGCTGCTCAAGTCGCAAGGCCTCGCGTCAGGGGCCGAGAAGTCACCGCTTGCCATCGTCACCCTGGCGTGCAACCGCCGTTTGACACCGTCTGCCAAAGTGCAACTGGTCTACGGCAAAGGCGTGGCGACACCGGCGACCGCCGCCCAAGCGGCAGGGATTGCGAACAGCGTCGAAAAGCGCTTCGCCTACACCGTGCGCGAGCCGTTCATGGCGAGCTTTAACTGTGAGCGCGAGAACGCCCAGGCCGCCTGCCTGCCGATTCGCGCCATGTCGCTGAACTTCAATTCACCCGTTGCGCGCAAGCTGGCCGAAGGCATTCGCCTGCAGTCGGGCAAAGACAGCTACAAGCCGATCTTCGAGAAAGAAGGCAGTGCGCCAGTGGATGCCGACAGTGTCGTCAACGGCGTGTCATTTCAGGCGCTGATGCCGGAGCAAACCCATTTCACGCTGACGTTGCCCAGCGACTTCACCGATGCCTCCAAGCGCACGCTGGTCAACGCAGGCAGCTTCCCGCTGAAAGTCGCCACCGGTGCGATGCCGCCACTGGTCAAGTTCGCCGCATCGCCTTTTGGCATTGTGGAGCGCTTTGCTGAGAAAGATGGCGTGGCACTGCTGCCGGTGACGTTGCGCAATGTGGAGGCGGCGCTGAAAGTTCAGGGCTTGCAGGCCGGCAAGGTCAGCGCCCTGAAGGCAACCACGGATGCGGACATCATCGCCTGGTTTGCCAGGGTTCACCACATGGATGAGCGCAACAGGCAGAGCCGCGACGAGTCGCTGCTGCGTGGGCAAGCAGGCGTGAAGACATTGGACTTGCCCAAACCCGCCAGCAACGACCCACGCCCGTTTGAGGTGGTCGGCATACCGCTGTCACCGGGCTTTCATGTCGTCGAGATTGAGTCGCTGAAGCTGGGCAGCTCGCTGCTGGAACAACGTGGCGGCGCTGCACAGACGATGTTCGTGCGCACCTCGGCCCTGGTGACCAACCTGGGCGTGCATTTCAAGCTCGGACGTGAGAATGCACTGGCGTGGGTGACGACGCTGGACAAAGGCAAGCCGGTGGCGAATGCAAAGGTTCGCGTCTCCACCTGCGATGGCCGCGAAGTAGCCACCGCCACCACCAATGCGCAGGGCATCGCATCGTTCACCGGCATCTCACCGCAAGCACCGATTTGCGACAGTGGGAAAAACCATCACTATGCAGGAGGCCGCGCCTACTTTGTGAGCGCACGGGCGATGCAACCAAGTGTTGATGGCAAGGCCGGTGATATTGAAGACCTGGCCTTCACCTGGAGCGACTGGAGCAAGGGCATCGAAGCCTGGCGCTTCAACGTACCCACCAGCCGAGAGCCGCAGCCTGATGAGCGCGCCCACACCATTTTTGACCGCACGCTGCTGCGTGCTGGCGAGACCGTCTCGATGAAGCACATCCTGCGCACCGAAAACTCGACTGGCTTCGGTGTACCGAACAAGAAGCCAGAAACTCTGGTGATCACCCACGTCGGCAGCGGCCAGCAGTACACACAGCCCCTGGCTTGGCGCAAGACTGCAACCGGCGGGCAAAGCGCCCAGAGCACGTTTGCCACGCCACCTGCTGCGAAATTGGGGGTGTACCAGGTGGAGTTGCCCGGCAAGGATGAAGGGCGAAGTTTCTACACCGGCCAATTCCGCATCGAAGAATTTCGCCTGCCCGTCTTTCAGGGCAGCGTGGCTGCGGCCGATAAAAAGCCCTGGGTCAACGCCAAAACCGTGCCCGTGGATGTCCAAATCAACTACGTGGCGGGCGGGCCTGCTGTGAGTTTGCC
>JANOTO010000416.1:0-2275 GCA_031416395.1 Rhodoferax sp.
TGCCGCTGATGTGCGCAATGAATGCCGCTGCCCTGCCCTGCACCGCATAGGCACCAGCCTTGCCCATCGGCTCGCCCGAGGCGACGTAGGCTTTGATTTGTGCAGCGCTCAATGGAGCAAACATCACGCGTGACTCGCTCATCGCCTGCACGCGCTTGCGCGATGTGCCGATGGCCACAGCGGTCAGAACGCGATGAGTTTTTCCCGCCAGCTCGGCCAGCATTTGCCGGGCTTCACGCGCATCTTGCGGCTTGCCGTAGACCGTGCGGCCCAGGGCGACCGTGGTGTCTGAGCAGATGATCGGGGCCGGGGCCAAGCCACGCTTTTTAAGACGGAGCAAGGCGGCATCGAGTTTGAGCTGCGTGACGCGTTTGACATAGCTCGAAGGTGCTTCGTTGCTGAGCATCACTTCAAGGCTTTCGGCATCCTCGTCCGCATCGGGCAACAGCAGTTCATGGCGCACGCCGATCTGCTCCAGCAGTTGGCTGCGGCGCGGGCTTTGGGAGGCTAGGTAGACGAAATCAATCATTCTCTGTGGTACGGATGACCCGCATTGATCGACCAAGCGCGGTAAAGCTGTTCAATTAAGAGAACCCGCGCAAAGGCGTGCGGTAGCGTTAAATCAGACAGCCGGATGCGCTCATGCGCGGCTTGTTTGAAGGCAGGGTCAAGCCCATCAGGCCCGCCGATGACCAGAGCGACGTCGTCGCTCTCCAGTTGCCACACATTGAGCTTGCTCGCCAGCGCCACCGTTGACAGCGCCGTGCCGCGTTCATCCAGCGCAACGATGCGGCTGCCTTTGGGGATAGCGGCCTCAATGCGCCCGCGCTCAGCGGCATAGATAGACTCAACAGTTTTGGAGCCGCGTGGTTCGGTTTTGACGGCCTTCAGCTCGATTTTGAGTTCTGGCGGGAAGCGCTTGGCGTAATCGTCCCATGCTGTCTGTGCCCAATCAGGCACCCGCAGGCTGACAGCCACGATCATCAGCTTCACAAAAAGGCCTTAGCTTTTTGGAGCCGCTTTCTTTCGCGCTGGTGGACGAACTGAGGTACGGGCCGGGGCGGCCACGGCCTTCTTGGCGGGTACCTTACGCGCTGGCGGGTTCACCGTCACTTTGGTCAAAGTGGGTTTGGACGCTGACTTTGGCGCAACTCTTTTAGCCGCAGTCTTCTTGGCGGGTGCCTTGCTGGCAGCGGATTTGGCGGCGAGTGTTTTCTTGATCTGCGCTTTGGACGGAAACGCCTCGGCGACGCCTTTTTTGGCGGCGTTGGAGCGCTTCAGGTCAGTGACAGGTTTTGGCGCGGCCTTGGCTGGTTTTGCAGGAGTGGCAGCTTCCTTGACGACAGGCTTGGCGGCACCAAGCTTCAAACGAACCGGCTTCTCGCCCCACAGCTCCTCCAGGTGGTAATACTGCCGAAAGCTCGGCTGCATGATGTGCACCACCGCCTGGCCGCAATCCACAATGATCCACTCGCCATTGGACTCGCCTTCCATACGCGGCTTGGGGAAGCCCGCCTCGCGCACCGCATCGCGCACGCTGGTGGCCAGCGCCTTTGTCTGGCGGTTGGACGTGCCCGAGGCGATGATCACCCGCTCGAACAGGGCCGACAGGTGCTCGGTGTCAAACACCTGGACGTCCTGCGCCTTCACGTCTTCCAGCCCATCGACGATGGCGCGTTGGAGTTTTTGGACGTCTTTTTTTACGACAGTTTGTGTGGTCATCAAGATTGAATCTAGTTTAAAGATAGAGGTGATGTTGCGCAATATAGCGCGCAACGGGCTCGCCGACCAGTGCGGCAATAGGTTCGGCGTTGGCAACCCGCGCACGGATTGCGGTGGCGCTGATGGGGTTCAGAGGCATTCTCAGCCGCAAAAACCCGCCTTCAAGCGCGTTTGATGGCGCAAATTCGCCATCGGGCAGAGATGAATTGTCTCGCCCAGCTACACATATTGTAGCAGATTGCATAACCTCCTGCCAGCGGTGCCAAGTGGTGAGCGAGCGGGCTTGGTCTGCCCCGATGACCAGAAACAAATCAGCCAGGGGTTTTTCGGCTTTCAGCGCGTTCAGGGTGTCAATCGTGTAGGTGGGGCCGGCGCGGCGAGTTTCGCGGTCATCTACAAAAACCTTTGAATCTGAAGAAAATGCGAGCTTTGCCATGTTCAAGCGATGCTCCACAGGGCTTAGAGTGCGTGTTTTGTGCCAAGCTTGGCCGGTGGGAATCACCCAAAGCGCGTCCAGTTCCAGTTGTTCGATAGCCACACGGGCTAGTGCCAC
>JANOTO010000417.1:0-2672 GCA_031416395.1 Rhodoferax sp.
GCGGGCGTTTGGCTATCCGCAGCAACCAGAATCCTTGCCGCTGATCTGTATCGGAGGGCAAGCTACCGTGGCGTAGGAGCAAAAGACGCAGCAGTCGCCTGGTTTGGGCCTGAGAACCGCATGGCATTGCGTGCACTCATAAAACCACTGACAGGCGTCGGTGGGCATGGTCTCGGTCTTTGCATAGCCACATTCAGGGCAGGTCAGCAGCGACTGCAAGACCACAACAGCTTCTTGGGCGTTGGCAGTGGGGGTTTCGATCATGGCTGGCCTTGGTTCACGTCGATCGGGTTCACACCTGTGGGTTGACCTTGAAGCGGTTCAACCGACTTGGTGCGACTGAATTTGCCCCGCAGACCTCCGGCCACAGCCACCAGCGCCAGGGGTATCAGCCCCAGCGGTGCGACGCAACACAGTGTGACGGCACCGCCTGCCACCACCGCGCCGGCCCACAGCGCCTTTTTGTTATCCATCGAATCTCTCCAAAAGTGTCAATGGGCGTAGCATAGACTCTGTACACCGGTACGGAGTCAAGATGAATTTGTTGATCATTTCACAACTGGCCAAACAGGCCGACGTCAACCTGGAGACTATCCGTTTTTACCAGCGAAAAGGGCTGATTGCGGCCCCAGAGAAGCCCCAAGGCGGCATCCGTCGCTATGGGGAAGAAGACGTTGCGCGCGTGCGCTTCATCAAAGCCGCCCAACGATTGGGATTCACTCTCGGGGAGATCGCGCAGCTTTTGAAGCTGGACGATGGGGCGCAATGCGGTGAAGCGCGTGAAATCGCCATGCACAAGCTGGAAATGATCAGACAACGTCTGGCCGACCTGCAGAGCATGGAAGCAGCGTTGGCAGAGCTGGTGAATCGATGCACTGCCAGCCGTGGGCGAGTGACCTGCCCGCTGATTGCGTCATTGCAGGAGGCCAGTGTGGACGGGGGTCACTAGCGCAAGCGGTGACTTCGTTGACCGACAAGGCTTAACGGGCGCGGTCATGGGTGTGGTTATGCGCGGCAGTTTCTGCCAACTCGCCCCGTGCCTGCCACCCCCAGCGACGCCGCCATCACGGCCAGGTTGCCAATCGCGTCGTTGCGTGAGCACAGCCACAGCCTCCCAAACGTCCGCGAAGTTCCATTCAAGGGACATGGACGGCTCTTTTTTCGGCCGTCTGTATTCTTTATTCCGGTGGTACGCGATGACCCCAAGGCTGGGCCGACTCAAACGCCGCCGCCGCGCGAAAAATATCGGTTTCACAGTGACTTCTGGCGACCATCTGCAAACCCACAGGCAAGCCAGCAAGGGTCCAACCTGCGGGAATCGAGGCGGCCGGCTGGCCGGTCAGGTTGAAGGGGTAGGTGTAGTAGACCCAGTCGACGATGTTGCGGCCTGGCAACTGGGCCGGCGTGTTCAGGCCCACATCAAACGCGGCACATGGCAGGGTCGGCGTGAGCAGCAAATCGAATTTCTCAAAAAAGATCCGCATTTTGTCGCGCAACTCATAGCGGCGAAATACCTGCGTGTAATAAGCCTCTGAGCTTTGCGCCAGTGCGTCCTTGAGCATCTCGGCCACCGCAGGGTCCAGCAGTTCGCGTTGCTCCGCAAGCTGCTTTTTGAGCCGCACGCCAACGCCCGCGTAAAACTCGGAAGTCCACATATCCACCGGGTCTGCGTCCAACACATTGTCAATCTCGACCACCTCGCACCCCAAGTCTGCGAACACCCGCGCTGCGCGTTCGGCGATTTGCGCTACCTCAGGATCGGGGCGTGCATAGCCCAGGGTGCGGCTCCATGCAATGCGCATGCCCTTGACCGGCTTCTCGCAAGCGCCGAGGTAATCGGGCACCGGCCCTGCCACCGAAAATGGGTCGCGGCTGTCGTAGCCGCTGATGACCGAGAGCAACAGCGCCGCATCGCGCACGCTGCGTGCCAGCGGCCCGACGTGCGCGAGCGTGGGTGTAGCAGCAACCGGGTAAACCGGCACGCGGCCAAATTGGGCCTTGATGCCAAACAGGCCACACAGCGCGGCGGGGATGCGAATCGAGCCGCCGCCATCGGTGCCCAGCGCAAACGGGGTCATGCCCGCCGCCACACTGGCGGCCGCACCGGCGCTGGAGCCCCCTGGCGTTTTGCGGGTGTCCCAAGGGTTGCGGGTGATGCCGGCCAGAGGCGAGTCGCCCACCGCCTTGCAGCCAAACTCGCTGGTAGTCGTCTTGCCGATGATGCATGCACCCGCCGCGCGAATACGCTCAACCGAAGGCGCATCCACCGTGGCCACGTTGTCCGCCATGACGCGTGATCCAAAAGAAAACTTCAGATCCTTGACCGCAATCAGGTCCTTGACCGAGATCGGCAGGCCATGCAATCTGCCAACAGGCTGGCCAGCCATCAAGGCGCGCTCGGCCTGCTTCGCCGCCTCCAGCGCTTGCTCCGGCGCATAGGCAGCGAAACAGTTGAGGGCGGGGTTGAGCCGTTCGACCTGATCGAGCGTCGCCTGCATCAGCTCGACCGGGGAGACTTGGCGGGACGCAATGGCGCGTGACAGTTCCAGGGCACTTTTGAAGGCGAGATCATGGATCATGAGGCTGGTTTTACCATGGTGTTGTATGAATGATAGCGATGAGCATCTGAGTCTGGAAGAGCGCGCACCACTGAAAGTCTCACACCACTTTGT